>JAHDGP010000057.1:0-7553 GCA_020627525.1 Bacteroidota bacterium | reverse complement strand
AATTTATCTTAATTAGCTCCTAATTAAAACTTCTCTGTTTGAATCAATGCTCCTGCAGTCGTACCAACAGTTAAAAATCCATTATCAGTAGTACCATCAACATAGTTCTCATTAATACCAGAGATTGTTGCATTTAAAGTACTGATTGAGTATTTAGTCTCCTCACCTGCTAAAGCTTTGTTTGCCATTGCCAATACAGCATATACTGACTCACCAGCTAAATCGCCTTCAGCTATTACCATATCTCCCAATGAAGTACTAGAAGCTCCAAACGTCGCAATTGCTTTGTCAAAACTTACACTGATTGTTAAAGCTAATATTTGAGAAGCAAAAGTATTTCTAACATCTTTTTTTATTGGATCAATAAAAGTACCTTTTAAAGCTGCTGCTTTACCTGAAGCTGGCAAAAAGTCTGTAACTGCTTGCGCACTTGTGAAAACCAATGTATTTTCTCCTGAACCTATTGTAATACCAGTTGCAAATACATCATTGAAGTTTGCGTGCAAAACAGATCCCGGGTTTTTACCTGTAGGTTCAGATCCCCATCCTCCAATTGTTTGAGTCGTAAAATCTCCATTTGAAGCTACTGGGTCTTCGCCACCACTTGTTGGTGGTAAACTTTGAGCAGTTAAAGTGTTTGCGATACACATTAAACAAATAGCAGAAACGAATGTTAAAATTAAATTTTTCATAATTAACTTAAATTATATGTTGTAAAAAAATGAATAAATATTTTTTTAACTTTCAAAAAGAAAGTTAGTAATTAGTTTTTTATTTTATCTGTATAATATTGGCTCCTTAAATGAACCTGGAACATAAGAATGATTAACAACTGAAACCATTCTGAACAAGGCACGAACTGGATAACCTACATTTTCACCTGAAACAGCTCTGTTACAAAGAGCAATTAGTTGATCTACTTTCATTCCGGCAAAAATTCCCGACAATATTTTACAGTCTCCTAAACGATGAGGTGAAGCAGCAAAGTCCTCTATTTTAGAATCAAATTCTATCGTCATAATTAATGCTGCTAGTTCAGAAACAAAAGAGTTTTTCAATTCCATCGAAGCAGGATCAATGAAAGTTTGTTTTAACGCACTTTCAGTACCAGTACTTGGTAAAAAGTTTGTAATTGCATCTGCGCTTGTAAATACTATAACATTATCGCCTGTTCCAATAGTTAAACCAGTAGGAAAAACAGTATCAAATTCTTTGTGTAATAAAGAAGCTGTATTACCGCCTCTTGGTCTTGCTCCCCAAGCTCCGGCTAGTATAGTAACAAAGTCATCTTCATTGACTTCTTGTGATAAAGAGTTGGTTGCATAGACTTCTAAATCATCAAAAAAGTCTTGTGCATTTGCATTTAGAGAAAAGAAAATAGTAAGGGTTAATGTTGAAAGTAAAATTAAATGTTTCATAGTTATTATTATTATTTTGCGTAATCATTCCTATAGAACTACAACGAATGCAGTAATTAAATCAAGGGGGAACTTGATAAAGAAGAGGTATTAATAAAAGGGTGGAATAATAAAAATCAGCAGGAGGAAAACCAATTAGTTTGTTGCTAATTTCAGTTTAATTATAACAAACAAAATGCCAAAAAATAGAAAACATATTGAATAAAAACAAAAATTAAATTAAATACCTGAAACCAAATCATTTATACTAAAAAAGAAAAAAGAAATAATTTTATTTAGTCAATACAAAACAAAATCTGGATTTAATACAACATATTAATTAGTGTATTTAGTACAAATGTGTCCTGTAATGAATGCAATTTGTACAATCCTGTAGTAATACGTTAAATTTCAAATTTAGTTTACCTATTATATTTTGAATATGCCTTTTGGTTGTTCTCTGCATCTCGTTCTCGCTTTTATAGCCCTGCTATCAGACTGCGAGCGTTCTTTGAGAAAAACCAAAATCCATTACTCAAAACATAAATTTATTTAACAGTGTACTAAGGAATAGCTCATAAATAAGATACAACTCAGAAATAACTCAACACCGGCTGCTGCTTGAATAAAATTCAAAAGAGAAAATCAAATTCAGACACTTATTTGTGAGGCATTCCTAAACAAAAAAGCCGCCTCCTATTACAGAGACGGCTTTTTAACCTATTAAATTTACTACGAGAAATAGTTTTACTTACTAAAAACGGTAATCAATTATTATTGTTACCTATTAAATATAGATTTAATATTTATATATTAGATTTTTTGTTCAACTGGTATTAATAAGTCTTGACTAATTTGACCAGGTGCATAATTGTTACAAAGTCTATTTAACTGTTTTTCAATCAATAACACAGGAACAGCGGTTGTTTCGCCACCTATAGCTGCTTCACAAATATCCAAAAATCTTGCAACGCTCGTACCTTCAAACAATCCGTCTTTAATTATACATTTTGCTAATTTATGATCAGAATTCGAAAAGTCTCTATTTGCTTGATCCATTCTAATTGACAATTTTAAAGCCAAAACTTTTGCAATAAAAGAGCTTCTCAGTTCTCTAGATGTAGGATCAATGGTTGTTGTTGGTATAGATTTCAATGGTCCAGCTGTAGGCAAAAAGTTTGAAACAGCTTCTGCACTTGTGAAAACCAAAACGTTTGCATTTTTTCCTATCTCAACACCTTCTGGAAACATTCTATCAAAATTTTCTTGCAATTCTTCAGCACAGTTTCCATTGTGTGCCCTTGCTCCCCAAGCACCAGGAGACTCAATTCTAAAATCGTTGTTAGCGTCCGAAAAGCTTTCTGTTGTGAAAGAGTCTTCAACATCATCTATCATATAATAGTCTTGAGCATTTACAGCAGAGATTGTAATGATTAATGCGAATATTGTTAAAAGACCTTTCATATTATTATCAGATATAAATGTTATTGAATTAAATTTATCTGGGGAGAAAAGTCTGGAGGAGTATTGACGACTTACGACTACAAGGGAGCAAATCAAATGCCAAAATTGAGTTTCGCGTTTACAGTTAGACAAAAGCAAGCACTTTTCACATTGCAAATAGTTGCAATGTAATAAGTTAGCATATCAATAAAATCTTGAAAAAATATTTGGATAAATCTAATAGAAAGGAAATCAAGGATATTGATCTACAAAGTTTCTGGTTTCAAGAACACTTTTGTAGAAAAAAGAACACAGTCGCTACGGCAAGTTATTAATGAAAGTTTCATAAAACAAACAAAAAGATTGACAGTTTTATCAGTCCTTTTGTTTGCTTATAAATTTACTCAGTTTAATGTGAAGCAATGACTGAAATTTCAACATTCACCTTTTTAGGCAAACAAGCGACTTCTACGGTTTCTCTTGCAGGCGCATCCAAACCTTCAAAGTAACTGCCATAAATTTCGTTTACCTTAGCAAAGTTGTTCATATCAGACAAAAAGATGGACGATTTAACCACATTGGAGAAATCCATTCCTGCTGCATCTAATACTGCCAACAAATTTTTCATTACTCGATGTGTTTCTGTTTCTAAATCATCTATCAATAAATTGCCCGTTTCAGGGTCAATTGCTATCTGCCCTGAAACATATAAGGTGTCTCCTGCTTGCACCGCCTGATTGTAAGGTCCGATAGGTGCAGGAGCATAATCTGTGCGAATTATCTTTTTTGCCATAGTTTGATGTAATTTTGTTCAAAAATAAGAAAGCAAATGAAAATATATGTAATTGGTACTGAAAATAGAATTGAAGAACTTAAACTTAAATTAAGCTCGGTTGAGATTTCTAAAATAACAGCAGGTCCTGCCTATGGTGCAAGTTCTGAGTATGATTTAATAATTGATTTGAACTTTGATGATTCAGAAGACAATATACAATATTATAGAGACCTCGAAGATACTTTGGTCATTGTCTCTGCTGTAAAGCAACAACTGAGAGTAGCAGCTTCTAAATCTTCCAAACCGATCAAATGCAAATTAGCTGGTTTGAATGCTTTTCCTACATTCATTAATAGAAAACTTTGGGAAATGTCATTTTTGAATGATGCTGATGAAAAATATGCTCTTGAAAAATTGAATGACCTAAATATTGAAGCTAAAAAAGTACAGGATCGTGTTGGAATGGTTACTCCAAGAATTATTTTGATGATCATCAATGAGGCATTTTACACCGTTCAAGAAGGAACAGCAGAAAAATCAAATATTGATAGTGCAATGAAACTGGGAACCAACTACCCTATGGGACCATTTGAATGGGCTGAAAAAATAGGCATCAAAGATGTTTATGAAGGATTAAAAGCAATAGCGGATGATACAGGCGATGAACGATATAAAATATGCCCACTCTTAAAATCAAGCTATTTTGAATCAATGATTGTTGAGTCGTAAAACCAATTATTTATTATTAATTTTAAAAAGTGTTACTTGTTTATACACCAGAAATAAAACCGAGACTCAAATACATTTTTGATTTGATACTGGATGAGGTGTTGGGTATTACATACAAATTGACAACTGACCAAGAACATTTTATTGATTTTATTGGACCAAAATTTAATTACAGTCAAGAACAGATTGCCAAAGAACATTTTATTTATGCAAATGGATTATTGCTAGAGAAAGGCATTCATCCACAAAAAATAGAAAAGCAAAATTATTTAGAACAAACTGTCATCTTCGCAAATACTGTAGAAAATTCATTAATTCCCTTCGATTTATTCGCTGCAAGTTTCTACTTGGTTTCTAGATATGAAGAATATTTAGAGTATACTCCTGATAAACATGGCAGGTTTCCCGCCAAATCGAGCATTGCCTATCAATCAGGTTTTTTGCAAAAACCCGTTGTAAACATTTGGGCAAAACACTTATTAGAGTTATTGCAAAATGAGTATCCTCGATTAGAGTCTAAGCCAATTCATGAATACACCTTTTCTCCTTCTTATGATATTGATATTGCTTTTTCTTATTTAAGCAAAGGCATTATGCGCACCATTGGTGGGTTTTTGGGTCATTTAAGACAACTTGATTTCGATCAAATTTTTGACAGAACCAAAGTTTTGTTGAGCGGTAAAAACGATCCTTACGATACTTTTAAATATCAACAAGAAACACACAATAAATACCGTGGACTTAGACCAAATTATTTCTTTCTTTTAGGTGAATATGGTGCTTTTGATAAAAATATTGCTACAGACCGCTGGCGATACCAAAACCTCATTCAGTCTATCAACGATCATTACAATATCGGCATTCATCCATCCTACAAATCAAATTCTGATGATCAGATTGTACAACAGGAATTACAAATGATCAGCGCAATTGTAAAAAAAGACATCACCAGAAGTAGACAGCATTATATAAAATTGCATTTACCAGATACTTACCAAACTTTACTTGACCTAGAAATTGAAAAAGATTATTCAATGGGTTTTCCTGAAGAGCTTGGATTTAGAGCCGGCATAGCTTCGTCTTTCAATTTTTATTTACTCAACCAAGAAATCAAAGTACCTCTAAAAATTTATCCTTTTTGCATAATGGATGTTACATTGCGTGACTACAAAAAGCTAAGTCCAGAGACTGCTATTAAGAAAATCGAAGAAATTGTTGCATCAGTTAAGAGTGTCGACGGACTGTGCTCCGTTGTTTGGCACAATCATTCTCTTTCACAAATTGATGGATGGGAAGAGTGGCGCACCGTCTATGAATCTATGTTTGATTGCGCAGCTTCCCGAAAAAAATATCAGATTTAATAGTAACGTTGCTTTTTAGTATAGTCGTAATTATTAGTTTATGGAACGTTATTTAAGGTTAAATTGTAACTTTGTATAACAGAAATGGGTTAAATTGCATATTGTAAATGCCCATTACACAATCCCCTTACCTACATAACTACAACATTTAGATGTATTATTATATATAAGACATCTAAAAATCATTGCATTGTATTGTTCAACAATTATTGAATTGTAAAATTTTACAATTCTGCTTTTTCAATCAATGCATTGAATGTTCGTTATGAAATAACAGTTGATTAAAATTTGAAAGTAAAATATATACAATGAAAAAGATTGCAACTTCAGCTATGTTTTTGTTTGCACTGGCTTTATCTATTCAAGGGCAAAATAAAAAAGTTTTAGACTCCATTTATGTCTATGACATGGATGAATCCAACCAAATTTGGGAGTTGAGTGAAAGAATCATCAATGAACACGATGAAAATTACCGCTATCTTGGAAATACTGTTTATGACTGGAATGAAGATGAAAATGCTTTTGTTCAGAAGGCTCAAAACGGAATGATGGATGTAAAGTCTGCTTCTAAAAACCGTGTTCAGCAAAAATGGGATGAAGAAAAAAAGGATTGGGTAGATGATAAACAGTTCATATTTGTTTATGATGATAAAGGTCGTAAGACAGAAACTTTGAATCAAATGATGGTTGATGGCAAATGGATCAATCAATTTGAAGACAAATCTGTTTACTCTGATGAAGGCTTATTGATTGAAAAATCTAATAAATACTATAGTCCAGAGTTAGAAAAATTCACTGTCAATCAACGCAGCACCTTTGCTTACAACGATGGTAAATTGACGACTAAGACTGAACAAAAATGGAACGATCAGTTAAATGATTGGGATAATATCAGACAAACGATATACCGTTACGACAATGCTTCAAACGGACAAATTGCGGGTACCATTCAACAGGTTTGGGATAATACTAAGCAAGATTGGAAAAGCATTTTTGGTGAAAAATATGTTTACGATACTGATGGAAATTTAAAAGAAATTGAAACAGATTTTGAACTAAATGCAGATCAGGAGACTTTGAAAAAAGGTAAAAAATCTGTTTACAGTTACCATCAAGACGGTACCTTATCTGAGAAAATGGTTTACCAGTGGATCAATCAAAACCAAGAATGGGTTTCAAGCACAAGAACTTGGTTTGAAAAAAATTCAGACAACCTTTTGACAGAAGAAGGTTTTGTTCGTTGGGATATTAGAACTGGCGAAAAAGCTGATGGTCATAGAGATCAGTATTCATATGATGGTAAGAAAAAACTATCTTATAGAACAGATGTTTACAAGATGGAAGTAGCAGATTGGACCCCTGTTAATGATCAGAAATTCAATTACGACGAAGAGGGTTTCCAAGTAGAGTCCTTATTCAAACAATGGGATTACAAATCTGGTGACTTAACAGCTAACAGAAGATTTGAACGTTTTTGGAATGAAAGAAAAAATGAGCCTAAAAACCCATTGCCAATTGCAACTAAAAAAGAACAGCAAAATGTTTCTACAAGTGCTGAATGCGTTGTTCCAAATCCATACAAAATGGGCAACAGTATTTTTTGTACAGGTTTAGAAGCTGATGACGAATATCAATTATCCGTTTATGATATGAATGGACAAACAATGAGTCGTCAATTGTTTAGAGGCTCTGATCCTACAAGTGTAAATCAAAGCTTACCAGCTGGCATTTATATCTTTAAAATAGAAGATCAGAAAGGACCAAAGAGTACACACAAAGTTGTGATTCAATAGTTTTTGTAAAAAAAAAAAAATAAAAAAAAGAGGCTGTCCCTTTGGGACAGCCTCT
>JAHDGP010000056.1:5890-15383 GCA_020627525.1 Bacteroidota bacterium | reverse complement strand
TTATAAAATCCATATAAATCATAAGGCAAGTGGTGCGGCCCAACGATGGAGGGCCATTCCCAATTATTACAATGAGCCGAAAGAATTAAAACTGATCTATTAGCCTTAGAATAATGATCAAAAACCTCTGGGTTCTGAAAGTTTACTCGGCTTAGAATTTCTTCTTTTGAAATGGAAAAACTTTTTACACCCTCAACAATCAAGTCACTCAAGTGCGCATAATAGGCTTTGCTTGTTTGATTTAACTGTTCTTGCGTCCAGTCGGGAAAAACCTTTTTCAGATTATGCTCAACAACATCAGTTCTGTATCTCAATACATCTTTCAATAGATATTTCAATACATCACTGAAATAATAAAGGATTGAAAGTGGTAATTTAGAAATGGGTTTGAGTAAAATACGGTATAAAACAGCGCTTATATTCATTAAAAATCTCCTGTTCTAGAACCGTGCCTTTCGCCGCTATTCACTTTGCTATAAATGATTTGCTCCCAGTCGTTGTTTGAAATTTCGCCACGTGCATCAGAATGAATCAAATCCATATCTGCTGCTCCTGGATCTCTGTTGTAAAATACAAACTTCACATTTGATTGACCATTTGCGATTGAATAATACTGCCATATTTCATAAGGCAAAGCACCTGGATCAAATTTTGCCTGCGCAATTACTTGGCTAGGTTTACCGTATTTTAAAAACACATATCCTCGCCAAGTCTCATAGCCTCTTTTTACCATCGTTCCGTATTGCTTTTCTAATCCATCTACAACATTTTTATATTGTATAAACCCACCTTCAGGATCAGCGGGGTTGGTAACTTGCCAAAAATTATACAGATAACTTTTCATCAATTTTACATCCTTCCCTTCTAGTAGATTGTTTATTACAACGGTTTGATTTTCGTCAACAATGGGTTCTAATGAACCAATATTGTATTCCAATTCTTCAAACGTCATTTTACTAACAAAAGAATTTTCTGTATTGACAGATTCAAGAAATTCTTCCGTCTTAACCAATGAATTTTTCTCTGCATTGTTTCTGTGAAACAAGATATTTTTTTGAGCTAAAATTTCATTTTGTTTATTTCTAACATCCACGATCAATTTATAATTTCCAGATTCTAAATCGGCTATTTCAAAGTCGCCCATTACAATATTCACTGGTGCAATTTTATCTTTTTTAAATCTTCGAAGACCGTTTGTTATTTCAATTTGTCCATTCGGAACAACGTAATACTGAACTAAGAAAGTAGAGTCTTCTAATGTATTTGAATTATAAATTTCACAGTAAAATTTTAGATTGGTAAATTTATTGGTGTAATATGGAAATACGAATGGAGACATTTCTAAACCATTTTTTACCAAATCGTTTTCCGCTTCTGCTTTTTTCACAGATTCCAACAGTGTAATATCTGAAATACATACTTTTTCTTTTTCTGTATTTATTGTAAAATCTTCTTTGTAAACACCTTCATCGGTCTGATTATTGAAATCTTTATACTTTACTTCTATGTTGTAATCTCCTGTTTTCAATGGAAACCTTTTAACATCCAGCAAGTTTGTAGATACAGAATCGTTCAACTCAGGGCTGTTCAATATATATTTGTCGAATGCAACAACTTCCTCTCCCTGACTAATTACGATCGCAATTTCTACGGATGCTTTTTTTGCGCCATCTTTATCAACCAACTTTAAACTGGAAGAAGGAATGGCAATGTATGTTTCTAAATAGGCTTCATTTTCAGGTGTTTGAAAAGAGGAGTAGCTGAATAGAAAATCTATTGCAAACAAGCTTTGTAAACTAAATGTTGATAATACACAGACCAAAATAAAGTATTTCCAAATCATAATTCTAATTTTGATGGATAGAAACGCCAAAAACACCAAATAAATATTCAAGCAACCTTAATTTGTTCGTAAAATTGCTATGTTTCGGTAAATTTGTTGTAAAAATAACTGATTATAATTAATAAATCCTTCAGGATAATGTCAAATAAAAATTTAGTAATAGAATCGCAGTATTGGGGAAGTATAGATTATTTTAGAATATTAAACAATTATGATAAAATTTATATAGAAAAATTTGAGCATTTTGTAAAAGCAAGCTATCGCAATCGTTGCCAAATTGCCACTTCTGATGGAATGTTGATATTGACGATCCCTATTGAATCTGGTAGAGGTGTTAGAAAAACTTTTAAGGATGTTCGGATGCATTCGGAAACGAATTGGCAAAAGAAGCACTGGCAAACTATTTGTACTGCTTATAGAAGATCTCCCTACTTCGAATATTATGAGGATGATTTGCAACCGCTCTATGAAAAGAAATTTGATTTTCTTCTGGATTTTAATTTAGCAGCATTGGAAAAAATAAATAAGTTTTTGGAATTAGAATTAGATTATGATACAACTGGTTCTTTTGAAAAAGTATATGAGGATTGGGAGGATATGCGTTCACATATTTTTCCTAGTAAGGCTAAGAATAAGAATCCTTTTAAGGATGATCCAGTGAAGTATCATCAGGTATTTGAATCTAAATGTGAGTTTTTGCCCAATATGTGTATTCTTGATTTGCTTTTTGCGGAGGGTCCGAATGCTAGGGAGAAACTTTTTTAACTACATTGAAACATAGCGGATATTTAACCACTTTTTTTTACCACATACGAGAAACATAGTGGATATATAATGGGATCACGCTGTGATCCTTTTTAAATGATTGCAGAGCAATCAAACTATGTTGGTTTTGGTCTAAGCATTATATTTTTCAACCTCAGAGAGGTTGCACGTTTATTTATCGTTTTTATGAGAAAGCCCTTATTAAAGCATTGAGTCATTAACCACATTGAAGCATTTTACGTATTTTTGCGCCAAATTTAAGTAATGGGAAGATTAGAAGAGATACAAAGACGCCGAACATTTGCCATAATTAGTCACCCTGATGCGGGTAAGACGACCTTGACTGAAAAATTGTTGCTGTTTGGTGGAGCAATTCAGGTGGCGGGTGCTGTAAAGTCAAATAAAATCAAGAAACACGCTACTTCTGATTTTATGGAGATTGAACGTCAAAGAGGTATCTCGGTGGCAACTTCCGTTATGGGGTTTGAATACAATGGCGTACAAGTCAATATTTTGGATACTCCTGGTCACAAGGATTTTGCAGAAGATACTTATAGAACGCTTACTGCTGCTGATAGTGTAATTGTTGTAATTGATGTAGCAAAAGGGGTGGAAACACAAACGGAGAAGCTTGTGAAGGTTTGTCGCATGAGAAAAACGCCAGTAATTGTTTTTATCAATAAATTAGATAGATCTGGAAAGGATGGAATGATCTTAATGGATGAAATCGAACAGAAGTTGGGTTTGACTGTTTGTCCAATGAGTTGGAATGTGGGAATGGGTCCAGATTTTAAAGGTATTTACGATTCATTCAATAAACGCCTGCGTTTATTTTCTGCACACGGAAAACAAACAGAAGACGACACAATTGAAATTACCGATCTTGCGGATCAAAGACTAGATAAGGAAATTGGAGAAAAACTTGCAGATGTTCTGAGAGAGGAATCTGAACTCAATACGGCTGTTTATCCTGAGTTTTCTAGAGAAGCATATTTGAGTGGTGATCTTTCTCCAGTATTTTTTGGTTCTGCTATAAATAATTTTGGTGTTAAAGAAATGTTGGAATGCTTTATTGATATTGCTCCTCCCCCTACTCCACGAGAAACCGATACCAGAATTGT
The DNA here is from genome assembly GCA_020627525.1 of Bacteroidota bacterium. Lineage (GTDB taxonomy): Bacteria > Bacteroidota > Bacteroidia > Chitinophagales > UBA2359 > JAHDGP01. The sequence continues at coordinate 11,654 of JAHDGP010000056.1, read as the reverse complement.
AATGCCAGAAGAAGAAAAGTTTACTGGTTTTGTTTTTAAAATCCACGCCAATATTGACCCTAAACATAGAGACAGAATTGCTTTTTTGAGAATTTGTTCTGGAACATTTGAAAGAAATAAATACTACCAACAAATTAGGACAGGTAAAAAACTGCGTTTTTCGAATCCTACTGCGTTTATGGCATCTAAAAAGAATGTGGTAGACCAGGCTTACCCTGGTGACATTGTTGGTTTGTATGACAGCGGTAATTTCAAAATTGGAGATACTTTGACTGAAGGGGAAAAAATGCAATTTAAAGGCATCCCTCATTTTTCGCCAGAACAATTTAGATACATCGACAATGCTGATCCATTGAAATCAAAACAATTGAACAAAGGTGTTGATCAATTAATGGAAGAAGGTTTGGCGCAATTGTTTATAAGAACATCTAACAATAGAAAAATAATTGGAACAGTAGGTGCACTGCAATACGATGTTATCAAACACAGACTGGAGCACGAATACGGTGCTAAATGTAGTTATGAACCGATTAACCTCCACAAAGCGTGCTGGATAAGCAGTGAGGACTCTACAGCTCTAAAAACATTTGTTGATAGACAAAAACGTCTTATGGCTAAAGACAAGGATGGCAGAGATGTTTTTCTTGCCGAATCGCAATTTAGTTTGCAAATGATTCAGGATCAAGCTCCGGAAATTGAATTTCATTTCACTTCTGAAATTCAATAAAACATTTACTCAACAAAAGTAATACAAGCTAAATCAAGAGTAATGTTTTTTACCATCGAATGTCGCACCAGCATACTTGGCTACTTTTGTCCAAGTGCTAAAATTTGAAAGCTGCCTGATTTTAAAAATCAATCAACTCAATGTCGAATATCAGAGGCGTATTTCCAGGAATGCTTAGATATCCTCTACTGCCATAGCCAAGCTCAGAAGTAAACAAAAAAGTGCTTTTACCGCCACGCTTCATAAGTGGAATGCCTATTTGTAGCCCTTCCACCCAATTATCCAAATCGAAGGTACCAGCTCCGGAGTCAAATACAGTTCCATCAATATAAGATCCAACATATGTGAGGTTTACAGAAGCTCCTGCTTCGGGACTTGCTCCCGTTCCTTCTTTACTTATTACTCGATACAAATCATTTTGTACATTTTCAAAAGGAAGATCATTTTCAATAAGATAATCTTCTATCGCTTCTCTTTGGTTTTCAGCTTCTTTGCAAGATCCTAGAACAAGAATCAACAGTCCAATAACAATTAGCACATTTTTCATGCTCCAAAATTACTTTAATTTGGGAAAATACAAACGTAAATCCTGAATTGAATTAAAAATTTACAAAAGAACGGGTGCGAATAAATTAATTCGTTCTAATACTACTCAATAATTTTATTTTACTAACAGATGAATAATCATAGATATTAAAACCATCTGTTGTTACTGTAAACAAAATATCGTTTGCAGGAATAACGTCTATCGCAACAATATCATCGTATTGTCTAATCAATTTAAGATCAAGTGGATCAGTAGAATCGTAGATTTTAAGCCCATCACTCCCATCACAAATAAACAATGTTCCGTCATCAACGCCCAATCCGTGTGGATTGTGCATATCATAACTTTTTGCCAATTTCAAATTAGAAATATTAGAAATATCAACCACATCAAGTTGATTTTCAAAGCCATTGCATTCAGAACCATTTCTCAAAGTAACATAAGCATAATCACCTTCTACCACAACAGGATCGCAAGCTTGGAAATGTTGAATTTCAGATACATAAGTAGGGTATCCATCATTGGAAACATCGTAAACAAACATTCCACTTTGAGAACCAATAAATAAATGATCTTTGTATGGATACAGCGTTTCAATATTCCATCCTATGTTTTGCCCTTCACCAATTTGATATGGATTGCTTGGTGAAGCAATATCAAATACATACATATCTCTATTATCGATTACATACAAGTGAGAATTAACTATGGAAAACCTAGCAAATGAACCTGCTTGGCCACTAGTACCTGGAGGTGTTGCAGTTGTTCCTGAAGGTGCCGAGCTTGAAGCCTCGTCAAAAGCCCCCAAATTACCTCCTGTATTGAAAAAACTACGACCACCAAACCATGCTGCATTGCAATCCACCTCCGTCGTTTGTTCTCTCCCAATCCAGTCCACAACAACTCTTTCGCCATCGGTTACAATGCCGTTTGCCCAGTTGCGCTCATATATTTCATTCACACGTCCTACCTCTCTAACATTCAACGGATCAGATATATCTATTGAAACCAAATCCATAAAGCTATCTGCAATTAGTACATCATTTTTTATAGCAATATCCACATTGCCTAAAATTTTAATAAAACCAACATTTGTGGGATTTCCTGGATCACTGATGTCAAAAATATGTACTCCTTCTCTCTTTTCATTTAGGAAAAAATAATTTTTATATAGATATATTTTTCCAGCATCTTCAATATCTCTTGGAGCTTCACTGGCAACAGTATTTCTAAATGTTTCGTAATCCATATAGACAGGTTCCATAATTGTGAATGTCTGCGTTTGGGTGCATTTGTCTTTGACACATCCTGAAAATAACAAAACAAAGAGGCTACTAATTACGGCGATTGAAATGAATTGAAACTTCATATATTTACAAATTTTCTGTTTAAGTATTCTTGTCATAATAACGGAAAGCAAAATAACTTAGTTGTCTATATTGAAATGAAATCTAATTAAACTTACAATTTTGAATAATTCAGCAAATTTAAATATGAAAAAAATCATAATAAAATATTTCATCTTTTCTTCCCTTTGTCTACTCGCATTTAGTTTAACTGCTGATGCTCAAAAGAACATGGAAGATGTCTTGTATCTTAAAAATGGCAGCATTTTGCGTGGGCAGGTAATAGACCAAACCGATTCAATCATTAGGATTCGATTGATAGGTGGTTCTGAGTTGGTGATCGACACAAAAGACATTTCAAACAGAACATCAGAAAAAGCATTAAAACCGCCAAAATATTTTCACAATAAAGACAAAGGCATATACAGTTTGTCTTCAATTGGTTTGCACCACGATTTTGAAAGCAATTTAGATTTACTAATAGAGACTTCATTAGGTTATCAATTTCATCCAAGAATAGCTGTAGGAGTTGGGGCAAACTTAACTTCCTATTATGGAAATAGCTTCATTCCTGTTTTTGGTGAAATAAGAGGAGAAATTTTACCAAAAAATATGGTAACACCAATATATTATGGTTCTGCTGGATATGGTTTCAAACTTGATAGACTGGACGAAGTTTGGGGATATGAAGACAATGGATTATATTATGCCTATGGTTTAGGGGTAAAAATCAAATCGCAATCGAGCCTAAACTTCACTTTTTCAGTAGGTCAGCAAGTTCAGGAGTTTACCCATACTTGGTTTACACGTGGAAACGGTTGGGACACAGAAGATCGCTTTGTCACAACTGAAATTTTATACAGTAGGATACAATTTAAGTTTGGACTTGGATTTTAATTATTAGTAAAATATTAAATATCAGAAGATTAAGTAGTTATATTGTGTTTAAACAATTAAAAAACATCATTATTTCTTATATTTTTAAAAGAAAATGATTACCTTTGCGAACTATTTGGAATTAAGTAAATTTTAACAAAATGAATACCGTAGATCTTATTATAGATGAATTAGGTTATAAAAATCCTCATCCAGATTTTGGTGCAGGGGACACAGTCACTGTTTATTACAAAATTATAGAGGGGAGTAAAGAACGTATACAGGCTTTTAAAGGTAATGTATTACAAAAAAAAGGTGGTGATAAAAGTCATACACAGACTTTTACTGTTCGTAAAATGTCAAATGGTGTTGGTGTTGAGCGTGTATTCCCATTATTTTCTCCAAACATTGACAAAATTGAAGTTAATAGAAAAGGTCGTGTTAGAAGAGCAAGATTGTTCTACTTACGTGATGCAAAAGGAAAACGTGCTAAGATTAAAGAAAAACGTTTCATCAAGAAAAAATAAGTTTAAAAAGCTCTTCTGTTTAGAAGGGCTTTTTTTATGGAAAAGATAAATTGAGCCCAGTGAGTCTCTGAGGATGTTGGAATCTCCAACATATCCACAAAGAGGTTTTTCATTTTACAGTGATTTTTTTTGAATAATAAAGACTTTTAATATACGTTTCGTCATATGAATACCTAAAAAGATGTTGAGAGTTGATGAATTTAATATATATGAGTTAGCACTTTTCAAACAAGTAATAAAAAACAAAAACAATGGACATACAAAAATTTCAAGATCATATTAATGACGGTTATAAATGCGAAGGCGATGCACTTGTATTAGGTGGTGCAATGTTTGATGATGACAATGTTTTAAGTGATGGAAAAATTAAAGTACCAGTAAAGATGCTAAACCGCCACGGTTTGATTTCTGGAGCAACTGGAACTGGTAAAACGAAAACAATTCAACTGATCGCTGAAGAAATGGCTTCTAATAGTATTTCTGTATTGGTTATGGATTTGAAAGGAGATTTAAGTGGGCTTGCAACTGCTGGTGATAGCAATAGCGGCATTGAAAGTCGTCATGAAAAAATTGGTATTCCGTACAATTCTGAAAAGTTTAATGCAGAGTTGTTTTCACTTTCAGATGAACCAGGTGCAAGGTTGCGCGCTACCGTTTTGGAGTGAAACGCAGTCAGGCATAATGTCTGTTATTTTTAAATACTGCGATGACAATGGCTTACTTTTATTGGATTTAAAAGATTTCAAAGCTGTTTTGAAATTTATAGAAAATGAAGGCAAAGAAGAATTTGAAAGTGCTTACGGTAAAATATCTTCTGCATCTACTGGAACGATTTTAAGAAAAATCATTGAATTAGAACAACAAGGAGCCAATAAATTTTTTGGAGAAGAGTCTTTCGATCCACAAGATTTAATGAGAGTAGATGACCAGGGTCGCGGATTGATTTCAGTTTTAAGATTAACGGATATGCAAGATCGCCCAAAGTTGTTTTCGACATTTATGCTAAGCCTATTAGCAGAGATTTATGCAACATTCCCGGAAGCTGGTGATTTAGATCGTCCAAAATTGTGTTTATTTATTGATGAAGCGCATTTGATTTTCAACAATGCTTCAAAAGCTTTGTTAGATCAAATTGAATCAATTGTAAAACTAATCAGATCTAAAGGCGTAGGTATTTTCTTTGCCACGCAAAATCCATCTGATATTCCTGATGCAGTTTTATCTCAATTGGGTTTCAAGGCGCAACATGCATTGAGAGCATTTACAGCTAAAGATAGAAAAGAAATAAAACAAACGGCTGAAAACTATCCAACTTCAGAGTATTATGATATTGCTGAAATGTTGACTTCTTTGGGAATCGGTGAAGCGTATTGGATGAGAAATGTCGCCCTACTCCATTGGCAAGAACGATGCAGAGAGCGCCCAAAACAAGAATGGGCGTTTTGACTGAAGATGAAATTTGCACTTTGTTGGATCAATCAAAATTAGTAGAAAAATACAATGCAGAGATCGACAATGAAAGTGCTTATGAACTGTTAACAGCTAAATTGGAAAAAGAAGCGGAGGCAGCAACTGATGATAAAGACGATAACGATAAGGGAGATGGTCCAGCACCAAAAACCAAAGTAGAGAAAGAAGATGAAAGCCTGGTTGAATCACTGTCGAAAAATACGATGATTAGACAGATGGGGAACACGGTTTTAAGAGAGGTTTCGAGAGGCTTGTTAGGTGCATTGGGCTT
>JAHDGP010000056.1:0-5880 GCA_020627525.1 Bacteroidota bacterium | reverse complement strand
TTAAGATCACCGAGAAGAGGGTCTTCCAGAAGAATGTGGTAAGTAAATATATATTAGCACTATATAAAATTAATCCCCCATAATCAATATTGATAATGGGGGATTTTAATATAAGAACTTACCGCATAAAAAAAGTCCTTATATAAATTTTGCCTACGGCAAAATTTATGCTTACACCAAATGCAATGTGTTGTTGTCAAACACTGTAATGTAAAATTTGATTGTTTAGAACATTTGGGGGATTTGAATTTAGATTTGAAAGTGATGTTTTTTCAGTTTAAATCTGAAATTCCCAATAAGCTCATATAATTTGCAAAACTGTGTACAAAAAATGTTGGATTTCTATTAATTACTTTTTTAATATTTTCCTAGAAAAATAATCTCCAGAACTATTTGAAAGTTCAACAATATAAATACCAGCATTCCAATTATGTGTGTCAATGGCTAGCTCACTTGAGAATATCAAATTGTTGTAATCTGCTAATTTACGTCCCTCTATTGAATAAATATTTATTGCATTTATATCACCAACATTGGACCATTTTATATTAAGAAAATCACTTGTTGGGTTTGGACCAATTGCAATTTTTGTAGAAATATTTAGATCTCCAATATCCAAATTTATATCTTCAACAATCCAATTTGATTTTAAACCATCTAACGCAAAGTTGATCAATTTTCCGTTGTTACCATTCACCTCGTCCAGCAAAACATCTTCATAATTTTCAAAAATAGCTTGCCTAAACGAATAACAAGCCAACATATCCGATTCTTCCCCACAAAGACCATCTGTTTGCATTGATTGGCGAAAATCATATTCAGACCTTATGGATTTCCAAAGTTTTGCACCTACCAATCTTCCTTTAAAAAAGTCGGTGTACTTAAATACTAAATGCGTTGAATCTAATAATGAAAAATTGTTATCCAATTCTTGACCAAAATAAGCTAAATCTGCATCCACCCAATTAATCGGGTCGAAATTATCAGTTGCAATTTTATCACCATCGACATAGATTTGGGTTTGATTACCATTGGCAGGAATTGAAATTGCTAAATGATGCCATTCACCATCATTAAAACCAGCGGAGTAAGTATCTTCGCTTCCAGAAAAACCTAACTCTAAATAAACACCGCCATCACCTCCTATTCCTACACGCAACATATGTTCTTCAGCAACTTTTGCAAGAGAGTCTTGAATGGCGAATATTACATTTCCCTTTACAAAATCCTCATTATCTTCTGCTAATACTTCATTTGTCTTAAACCACACTTCAAAACTAAAATCATCACCATTTTTTAAATTGAAGTTTTTTGCATTTATTTCAACATAATCGTCAATACCATCAAAGTCGAGGCATTGCGTTTCTTGAGCTCCAATTTTAATCGTTAGCGTAAACAAACAAATTAAAAGTAGAATTCTTACTGAATAGTTAATCATAATTTTGATTTTAATTGTAATTAAAACATTATGCTCTTCCCAGAGAATATTTCAATAAAATAAAATCTTATAGTATTTAGTAGACATTAAAATCTGCGTCTTCGTTGCATTGCGTTTACAATTTTAAGTCATAAAAAATTGTAATAAAAATTAAATTTTCAACTTAATCTGAAACACATTTGCATTTTTTATAAGATGTGCATATTGCTTCACATAATATTTTCACATAATAATAAAATCTAAATATAATCAATCAAAAAATATATTATTCGCAAAATATTATTCATATTTAGTAAAAATTTGCAAAATTTAATAATCGCATAGAATTTCAACCTCAAATTTCAACCAATGAAACTAACCGATTTATTCTTTGAGGAAGTCAAAAAGCAGTTAAAAACAGAGTCACTAGCTGAAGAATTAGCTGAAATATTATCTATAAGTATTGACAGCAGTTATAGAAGAATTCGTGGTGATACTGCATTAACCTTTGATGAATTGATAAAAATTTGCAGTCATTTTGAAATATCGGTAGATCAGTTTTTACACAAAGAATCAAAGTCGTCAAGTATTGTAAATTTTAAGCATTCTAAATTTAACCAGTATGACCTGTCAGAGTTTTTGAGTTTTTTGCAAGTTCGATTTAAAGAGGTGGAGCAATTGGAAAATGGCAGCATTATCAATACAGCTAAAGACATCCCAAGTTTTTATTTTTTTATGTCTGACGAATTAAGTGTTTTTAAAGCATTTTTTTATTTGAAGGTACTGTGGGAAGCTGATTTTATGACCAATAGAACTTTTGATTTCGAAAAAATGGATGCTGTTATAAATACAATTGGAGAGGCTATTCACAGCAAAGGAGAAGAAATAATTGAATCGTATATTAAAATTCCGTCTATTGAAATTTGGAATGAAAACAGTATGGACGGGCATTTCAATCACATTCTGTACTCTTGGGAATCTGGCTTTTTTGAAGATAAAGAAAATGCATTACTAATAGTTGATAAAACTGCCGAATTATTGGATCACATCAAGGAGCAAGCCAGAAGAGAGGAAAAATATTTGCCTAAAAAATTCGATTCAAGCTATCAATCAAGTTTTGAAATGTATTATTCAGAAGGGTTGCAATTGGAAAATACCCTCTTGGTAAACTCAGAAAAGATTAAAAAAACATACTTAATTTACAATTCTGGGGACTACCTTCTATCAACGGACAAAACATTTTACGATAGAAATTTTAATTATATCTTAAACATCAAAAAGCGTTCGAGTAAGATTAGCGATGTGGGGGAAAAATATAGGAATATGTTGTTTAGTAAGATAATGAAAAAGTTAGAAGCGATTCGGATGGTGATTGAGAATGGGTGAAAAAATTTAAAAAAAATCACAAACTTACGAGATTTTTAAAACCTCGTAAGTTTAACGATTTTTTTTTAATTATTATACCAATCCACTCACAGCAGCCTCAAATTCTTCCCAACCGATATTTTCATCGTTGGATTCATCGAATTTACTGATCAGTTTGTTAGCCACCAAACCTCTGATAAAGCCACTTACCTCTGCTTTCTTTAAAAGGGCTTCAATTTCCTTTTTATTTAAGGTTCCATCGCCATCCTTATCGAAGAAGTTGAATGCTTGTTGCGGGTCTTCGAATTGCTGTGTCAATACAATTTTAATTTTGTCTAATATCTCTTGCTCTTTAGAAGTAGCCATAGTTATATGTTTTGTTATTCTAAAATGAATGCGAAGATAAGGGTATAATTTTAGAATGACTAAACATTTCTAGAGGCAGTTCTACATTTGGAACGGAAAAGTAACAAAAGAAAATATTTTACTAATTTATAGTTTTTTCAGCATCAACCATTTCACGCATTTCATAAAAATCAATGGCTTTTTGTTTAAGTGGATTGGTGCTCCATTCAGACCATTCTCCAGTATAAGGGTTGTAGCCGCATTTAAGAGGTTTACTTAAAATATCTTCAGGATCTTCTACATAAGCACGGCAATCAGTGCAGATGTATCTAAATTCACAATCTTTACAAACGTGGATTTTGTCTTTATTGATGTTCCAATATTTTTTAAAACCCGGTTTTTCAAGGGCTTCTACAAGTGTAGTATCTTGTATATTTCCAAAAGATTCTTTCATTGAAGGACAGTTTTTGATATTGCCTTCGACATCTATGGAGATTTTGCGGTTGAGGCAGGAGTTGTGGTGGAGTGCTTCAGTATAATTTGAGATATTAACAGAAAAGTATTTTTTGTCAACAACACCACAACTTAGATTTGTAAATTTCTTACCAGAAATTTTCACAGAACGTTCACCATCAATTTTAATTTCTTTTTTAGTTTTAGAATTAAAAATATTTATATAATGAATTCTTGGATTACTTTTGAAAATTGAAGTCCAATCAATTGGAAATTCAACAATCAAATTTTGAACTGTGCATTTTATATATTGAATTCCTGTTAGTCTTGTTAAATCTAAAGCTGACTTTAATTTATTTAATGAAAAATCACCAATCAGTCTTAATTCAACTGCTTTACAATTTAAATGGTCTAATTGAGAAATTATTGTATCTAAATAAAGTAAATCACTATTAACTTGAATAATAGCATTTGAAATTTTTGCTGGAAAATCCCACTCTGTTGAAATAGGTATAAACAACTCTGGATTATTAGACCAAAAACCCAAATCATTGTCCTCCAAAAAGCTTATCATATCCTCAAGTATAGTAATTGAGTCCTCCTCAAAATGATCTGAATATTCTTCTTGAGACAAGGTCTTAATTTTATTTATTGCTTTAATTAACTCAACTGAGACAAGATATAGTTCATTCCTTTGAAGATCATAAATTGATGCATTCTTAAAACCACAAACTGGTATACAATTAGAAAACAAAGAAAAGTATTTCGCTTTTTGTGTCATTAATATCTTGAAATTGGTTTAAAAAACATTTGAACTTTATATGATTCAGTTTGATGCCTATTACTTTTTACAAATTCAGGAATTATCTTTTTTTCCTTATTAACTTTAAACCTTTTTGCATACTTTAAAGGCAAATATTTTTTCCAATACATAACAAGTTCATCTTTCATTTGTTGCAAATTTAAATATCTCTTTATCTAAAAAATAATTACACCTTTTAGAAACAAAATCATACTGACCACTTGGATTTAGTTCTAAAAAAAACCATTTACTCCCTGAAACAACAAAGTCTATTGAGCCTGTATTATAGCCAGAACGTTTCATAAATTCAATTACTTTATTATTAATTTCAATTGGAATTTTAATAGGAACTTCACGTCGTTTCGAAATATCTCCAATATCAGCACTAACATCATTTTCTTTCTTAATTACAAAAGCCATTGCCCAACACTTCTTGTTTAGATAAAAAATTCTTACTTCTAAGTCTCTTTTTATTTTTTCTTGAAAATATGTTGGAAAGAACTCATCTTCTAAATTACTAATATCGCTTACAATAATTTCAGATGTTCTAAACGAATACTCTAGTTCATTCAAAAAAAAGTTTTGAGGGGAAAGAATTGATTTACAAATTACTTTTGGATGTTTATCAATAAAACTCTCTAACTCAGCTTTGTTTGTTGTAATTAAATATTTAGGAGTTAACAATCCACATTTCTGTGCATTCTCAATTGTTTCTATTCTTTGGGGTTCTTCACAATTGAAGTTTCCAAATACAATTTGTTTTTTGTATTTGTTTAATAATTCAAACCAAAAACCTGATAATTCTTTAGATAAAAAGTTTGTAAATTTTTGCGGAAATTGATTTGAATTAAAATATTTAAACTTTCTGAAAAGAATTTTAACATTATCATTTTCATTTTTTAATGACAACTTTAATTCTTCAATTGACTCAGTATTATATCGTGAAACACCAATATTATTATAAAAAAACCAATCTAATATTCTGTCAGTTGAATATTCATTGGATTTAGAAATAAAACAGTATTTATTTCCTTTGTTCATAGCAAAACTATATAATTGAAGTAAAACAACAATAAGATAAATTTAATAATTACGCCCAATTCATTCTTAATAGCACAAAAGAAGATAAAGCTTGCAACTTCAAACTACATTTATCAACTGTTGAATAATCAACAATTTTAAAAGCAAAGCAGAAATCTTAATCTAGGAAAAAATGGATAAAACCTTAGCTTTAAAAAAATATTAGTCAGAGAATATAATCATTCTCTGACTATATTTAAATCAAACTATTTACAGTTTATCAAGTGGAATTCCAACTGTTTCATCATTTTCAGGTCCACTATAAACTCCATCAATTATTGTATCTTCCATTTCACCTGTTGATACATTTTTGGTAATACAAACACAACCGCCATTTAATTTCGACAATTCATTTTTATTGATTTTCTTAGCTTTAAATGCTTTTAATTTTAACATAATTAATAAATTTCAATATCAC
>JAHDGP010000055.1:12854-15451 GCA_020627525.1 Bacteroidota bacterium | reverse complement strand
TAAATCAAAAAAATATTTATTTTGATTTACCCGATTACTTATGTCCACTTACTTAACTTAAATGTGTAGTAAAAAGACGTTATTCTCCTGAAATATCCACAATTTCAATATTATTTTATGCTTTAGCATTCTAATTATTTAAGATTATATTTACATATATTACAATTATAAAACACTAATTAACAATCTATTAAAATAGAATCTTTTAATAGATTAATAATTTAGCCCAACAATTATCACAATGTATGTATTTGTTGCCTTTCACGCTGAATAGTAACTTTGAATCAGTAATCGTAAAAACATACTAAAACTAATAATTATGAAAATCTGGAAAATTTATGCATTTCTTGCATTATTTATGCTTTCGTTGCCTGCAATTTCTCAAAGCAATACATTCCCATCAAGTGGGAATGTTGGAATAGGCACAACCAATCCCACTAACAAATTGCATGTTATTGGTGAAGATAACAACGGACTTGGAACTGGTACTTTAAAGGTTCAATCAATTACAGATGACAAACCATTGTTCTTAGATGGAAATGAAATAGATGGTTATTCGGTATATGGTCTTAATATAAATTACAACTCTTCAAGTAAATTAACACTTGCAAACGGAGGAGGAAACGTAGGAGTAGGTGTAATTTCACCAAATGCGAAACTGCATTTAAAATCAAGTAATGATTCTGGTTTAAAAATTGAAAGAGAAGGTAAGACGACTGCAATGCAATTGTTTATTAGCTCAAGTGATTACGGTTTTTTCAATTTAGGTGGAAATACAAAATTCAGAAGTGGAAATTATCCGTCATTACTTGAAGGAAGCTTGTCACTTGGAGGATCATCTTGGTTAACCGATCATAAATTAGAGGTGATGGGTAGCACTTATATTGACAGTACTTTATTCATCAATGATTTCGAATTACTATCTGTTACTGATACAAAAAACATAGATTATTTGAGTTTGGGGGCTACGAGTGCAAACAAGAAAGCATTTATAGGTCAAAACACTTTTATAATTGGCACCATTGATCCTGAAGGCAGAGACAAAGCAGGGGTAAGTCTAGTGGTTAAAGGAGTAACTGAAATGGATTCTATTAAAACTGATACACTCCAAGCTACAAATGCTTATGTAAATAATTCTTTGTACGTTGATGACTATAAAATAAACTCTTCCAATGATTCAAATGGTGCTAATTATTTGAGTATTGGCTCAAACAATAACAAAGTACACATTGCAGATAATTCTTTCATTATAGGAACAATTGACCCTGAAGGCAGAGACAAAGCGGGAGTAAGCTTAGTAGTTAAAGGAGTAACTGAAATGGATTCTATTAAAACTGAATACATTGAGATTGACACTATTAATGTCAATAAAATTTTAACAGATACTGTTCAAGCATTAAAAATTAATACAGATGCTATATATGCAGCCAATGCTGAATCAGAAATATACGAAACCTGGACCGTGGTTTCAGATAAAAGATTGAAAAAAAATATAAACAAACTGCCAGAAAGTTTGAAAACTTTTAATAAAGTTAAACTATATGAATACGAATATATTGATCAAAGTAAAAAAGGATCACGTTATGGAATAATGGCACAAGAAATCAAAGAAATCATACCCAATTCAGTTGGAAAGTTTAAAGGAAAAGACGGTACTGAATACTATAATTATAATTCAACCAACTTGCTATATCTTCACATGAAAGCCACTCAAGAATTGTCAGTAAAAGTGGAAGAACTAGAAGATGTGAAAAATGAAAACGAAATTTTAAAAGAGCGATTAGGCAATCTTGAAAATCAAATGAATGAAGTTTATGCAATGTTGATGCAAAATCAAGGAGAATCAAATAGTAGTATAGATACTCCAAATGCAAATTTCTTTGTTGGTCAAAACATTCCGAATCCTGCAACCAACGAAACAATAATTCCATATTTCATTCCTGAAAATGCTTCAAATGTAAGTATTGCAGTTACTGATGTCTCAGGAAGAATATTATTGGAGCAAGACGTTAAAAATATTGATAGCGGAAATATAGTGTTAAACACGACCTCACTTCCAGAAGGAGTTTGCTTGTATTATATTACTGTTGATGGAAAAATTTCAGGAACAAGAAAAATGATTATTGAGTAACCAATCTAAAATGTAAAACCAGATTTTTGTAACAAAGGGTGTTCCGAAATAAGTAATTTCAGGAATGCCCTTTTCCTATTTTTGCTAAATATATATTTTCCATTTTCTCATTTTGCAGTTTACTATTGACCCAAAGTTCTACCTCTTCCAATCCCAATGACCTTGAAAGTTTTAAATCCTTCAATTTAAGTTGAAATTCTACAAATTGATTTTCATTATATTTTTGGTAAATATTCTTTTTCAGCATTTTAAAAAAGTCAATAAATGCTTCTTCAAAATCTAAGTAGTGATTATTTCTTTTTAAATACTTATAAGCCGTTTGCAATGGCTTATCAATTTCTGCTGGATCAATTTCGTAAGTTACAATAATAGAAAGCAATCTTGAGGTAACTTGTATGTCTTTTCGAATTGGAATACGTTGAAAATCTGCAATTTTTGCAAGCCAATTTGAGCATTGCTCCCATTT
>JAHDGP010000055.1:3014-12842 GCA_020627525.1 Bacteroidota bacterium | reverse complement strand
AAAATAAAAAATGGCTATATTATAAAAAATAGACATTTTCCTACCATCTTTTATCTTATCCTTAAACCTTTCCCATTCGTTTTCTATGGTTTGAATCAATGCTTCTGTTTGTTCAAATAACCCTAGTTGTAAATTGTATAACAAAGAGTAAAACGAAACAGAGTTAAAAACCTCTGCTTCCATTTCAGGAGTATTGTTTTTTAATTGATTTATTTTAATGATCGTTTTAGGTATATCTTCATAACTTTTACTAATAAAACAATCCTCAACATATTTTGTCAATGATCGTTTATACCAAACTGTTTCTTTTTCTCTAAATACAGCATATTTTTCAAACAAATCCAACAACTTATTTGAGTAAATTTTAGCTTCCTGAAGTTGATTGTTAAATGAATAGGAATAGCCTAAAATATAATAATAATTCAATAAGGCCTCAATCGAAAGTAATTTACTTTCATCTGGTAGCTTACTTTCTTCCAATAACACATTAAAAGCTTTTCTGTTTTCAGGATTAGACAAACGAACGTCTTTAAATATAATGGAATTTAAATTGTCTTTTATTTTTAACAAATATTTTTTGAAGCTCAATTGTTCTAATAGAACTTTCTCAAAATTATTAAATTCATCAATGTCAATGTCAATAAAGTTTAGTTTAAATAACTTTCTCTCCCATTCTAAAAGGATTAAATGCAATTCCAACAAATCAAATTTTTTGCATATCTTTTTAGATTTGTTCAATCTCTTAAACACCTCTGAATACAACTCCTTTTTATACAGTAATGGAAAGTAACTAAGATTCTGAACGACTTGTTGCTCAGGTTTCAACTTCGTCTGAAAAGCACTCAAACTTTCTAGTACTTTATTCCCTAAAAAATTTTTATCAGCTGCATTAAAACCCATTTTTTTAAGCTCAGAGTCTTTCGTTTCTGGCTGTTTTTCTATCACTTCAAACAACTTAACATACTTAGGTATATTCTTACTGGAATTTAGCTTGGCATAACGTTTAAAGTATCGCTTCTCCGCTTTTGTTAAACTAGATATTAATTGATTTACTGACATTTATTTGAAATAAATTAAGTTAAAGAGTGCCAACTTCCTCAATAGTGTTCTCATTTTCATAAATTACATCTATCATTTCTATTGCGCTACTAATATAAGGTTTTAAGGTCCAAGCATTCTTAAATCTGCTTTCCTTAATTTTTTGCAAATGTTTTAAAGCCAGTTTATATGCTCCGTTTTGGAAATAAGCTTTTCCAATATAAAATTCATAATAAAAATTATTTTTAAACTTGTCCGAATATTTTTCTAACAAATCTATTGCCTTTATTTCTTCATTAAACAATATAAGGTTTTTGGCAATCAAAAATAGTTCATCTCTTTTAAACTGATCAATTGTATAATTTTTATTATCAACCGTTTCATAAAACTTCACAAATTTCTGTCTGAATAACAAATTACACGCAAGTATGTCAAACATTAATGATATAGTAGCTGCTTTATTGACTTTAATATCTCCTGTAGTTACTAATACTAAATCAAATTCTTTTATGATAAAAATATTTTGACCAGCAAACCCATTTGAATATATTATGGTATCCAAACCAAAAAAAGGATCAAGCAACCACCAATAATAAGCATAGCCAATATTTTCACTTGGAGTATTTTTATAAACATTTGGTTTAGTTGATTGCTGTATCCACTCTTTAGCAACCAATTGCTTTCCTTTCCACATTCCATCATTTTTTACCAAGCACCCTATTTTTGCCATATCAACAGGGCACAAATGCAATCCCCCACTACTGTCTGTAAATCTTGAATGTTTATATTTTTCCCACCTATTACTAATATTCATTGGAGCAAATAAATGTAGGTCAGCAAATTTGTCCAATGTCATTTTAGTGTTTCGTTCTAAAATATTTCCCAAAACCAAAGAAAGCGCACAGTTGTATTCAAACTCATTTCCTGGTTTATGAAGGAGAGATTGGTCAAACAAATATTCTATATAGTTCTTTTTACTCTGTAGTAATTTTTTAAAACTATTCCTTCTATCTCTAATAGGATACTTCTCTGTCCAATCAAAACCTGCTGACATATTGAGCAAGTGTTTCAACTTCAATGAATCAATTTTACTAGTAGAATTTTGACATATTTTTTCAGGAAAAAAAGAACAAACCTGTTGTTCTATAGATTCAATATAATTCAACTCCAACGCTTTGCCTACTAACAACGAGGTAATGCTTTTGGTAACAGATTGAACAGTATACAAACTGTCTTTACTACATTTATCAAAATATTGTTCTTCTATCAATTGATCATTTGCAACCAGCACAAGGCTTGTCACACTCCCATAATCACCCGACTCTATTTTGTTAAAAACACCCTTCAGCAATTCAGCATCAAACCCTTCTTTCTCAGAACATGAAACGGAAAAGTCCTTTTCCTCCCTTACTGTTTTACCACTATCATTTTCAAAAAAATATAAGCGACTAAAAATAGAAATAGTTAATATAAAAATGCATAGATAATTTTTCATGTTAAATATTATAACCGAAAAATAATCTATACAACAGTATCATTACACCTCAAAAATCACATTTTACAGTGCAATGATAAAACCCAGAACAAATACTATAAATTTGACACGACTGTGTTTGTCGCAACTCCTCTCACAACCCCTCGCAACCTTGCTATAGGAAGAAGGCACCTAGTAAGACTTTTTTTCAACAAATCAAAATTTATTTTCATTTTCAAATAAATCGTTATTAAAAACACCTCAAATTCCCAAAACAACACTTACTGGATAATGATCTGAATAGTTTTCTTTAATAATGTCAAAATCGGAAACTTGAATTTGGGAATCGACGAATACATAGTCTATTCTAAAGGAAGGCAACGGTCCTGCATAAGTTCCGCCCAACCCGAAACCAACTTCCCGATAACTGTCTTTTAGTCTTTTGTTCAGTTGGTTGTAAACATAGGATAAAGGCGTATCGTTGAAATCACCACAAACAACAACAGGAAAACGAGAGTCATCTATGTAACGTCCCAATAGCTCGGCTTGCTCGGCTCTTTTGATGTATGCCTCTCTTAATTTTTTTAAAATATTTTTGGAGGATTCAATATCTGGATTTTGAACGCTAAATTTTTTGAAAAACTTGTAGTCGTTTTTTCCGAAACCAATAGATTGTAAATGCACATTAAACAAGCGCAAATCTTTTCTGGGATGCTCTACATCACAATAAGTAATAAGATTGCCTCTTGAACCATCAATGTCTACCCTGTTTTTATTGGAGAGTGGGAATCTGGAAAAGGTCGCCAAGCCCCAATGGTTTTTTTCTTTTAAGGTCAATGTTTTTTCAAAATGAAAATGTTTGTAATCCAATTCATTTACCAATAACTTGATATTGTGAAAATTTTCATCATCTTCATCAGTGTAAAATTCTTGAAAGGTGATAATGTCAGGGTCTTGCTCTTTGATCAGTTGCAGCATGTTGTCCCTAGACTCCTCATTTTCTGTCCAATTGTACAAATCAAAATTTTGGACATTGTAAGTCATTATTTTTAAAGACGCTCTCCCCTCTTCTAACAGTTCACTGCTATTTACAGCTACTATTTTTGAAATATTTTTCCAGCCAAATACAATTATTGTCAATGAAAAAATCAAATACCACTTTCGGAGCATTAACCAAAAAAAGACAAAAATAACATTAATCAATAATAAATAAGGAGCCAGTATGCCAAATATAGCCAGATGCCAGAAATCTGAAGGATTGGTTACTGGTGCCCAATAAGAAAGTGCCAATGCTACAACAAAAAGCAAATTAACAACCAACAATATTGACTTAATAAAACGACCCATAAAGGAGAATCAAATGATTGAATCGGTCTCACTATATTTTTATGAAACCTTCTTGGCATTACAACAACAAATCTATAAAATTAGGGCTCATCTTTAAAACGAAATAAAAACTCTTTTTCTTCAGCACTTAAACTTTCATATCCTTCCGAACCTATTTTGTCCAAAATGGTATTTATTCTAGCCTGAATATCTGGCTTGTTCATATTTGCTTTGCCTGGCTGGCTGGTAAATGTATGCGTCTGCTTAGGCGGTACATATGCCCTCGCTTTTTGTTGATTTCTATAAACTATTTTTGGTCCTCTTTTGGGAGTTGGCTTTTTGAAAAAATTGACAATTTTGTCCAAAACTGAAGTTACTGGATTTGCCAGGTCTCGCCCACTTTGTAATTGTCTCACATAAAACAAACCAAAAAATGCGCCGCCCAAATGTGCAAAATGCCCCCCTGTGTTACTCATTGCTGCTATTCCAATCAAATCCATAAAGATCAATGCCAATGCAATGTACTTCATCTTTACCGCTCCAATAAATAATAAATTGATTCTGTAATCTGGACTAATGACTGTCAGTGCCATCATAATAGCCATTACGGATGCTGATGCACCAATCATAACAGGACCACTTGGTATTATATAAGAAAAAAGAATGTATGAAACAGCTCCTGCTAAACCTCCTAAAATATACAAACCCAATATTTGTTTATCCTTAAAAAAGGTTCCTATAGCAAAGCCAAAAACATACAAACCTATCAGGTTGAATAGTATATGTAAAAAGCCTTCATGAGAAAACATGTAGGTCAATAGTGTCCACGGTCTCAAAGCTAAATGCCAAGTATTGACCACACCAATATGACACAAAAAGCTTTCATAAACTGCTGGACTTATAGCAGATAGAATTACCTTAAATATCAGTATGCCAATGAAAAAGAAAATATTGACCAATATCAACTTATTGATCATAGTTCCATACTGAAATTGGTATTTTATATCATTAAATATCGAAGTATTAATACCACTCATTGTTCTAATATAACTGTTTCTTTGAGTATATTTTGTTAAAATTAATACAGTTTTTCAATATACTCTTTCAATTTATAACGTTATAAAGACGGTTTCGGTTTACAAAAAGCTGCAAATCCAAAATATTCTAAACCTTTCCGTTCATTCGCCAAAACATTATCGTCAAAAAGCCAAATAAACCGCCTCCTAAATGTCCAAAATGGGCTATGTTATCCCAATTACCTATTCCCAATATTATACTTCCCACAACTACAACCATTACCAGATATTTTGCCTGAATAGGAAATGGTATGGGAATAATCATCAGCTTTAATGTAGGGAAAAATAATGCAAATGCAATAAAAATCCCAAAAATAGCTCCAGAAGCACCAACTGTAGGGGTAAAATAGACCTGATACAACTGCTCTAATTCAACTGGTAATCTTCCTAATTTTCCTGTATTGTATAAATTAAACACTTCCAAAGTATCTGACCCTACAAACATACTTCCCGACATCCAATAAATTCTTGCTGCCTTCGCTACCCAATCCAATAGAACTGCCCCAAATCCTGCAATAATGTAAAAGTTAAAAAACTTCATAGAACCAAGTCTATTCTCGATCATTGGTCCCAAAAAGTACAAACTCATCATATTAAACAAAATATGCATCGGCGAGCCATGTACAAACATATTACTCACCAACTGAAAAGGCTTAAAATTAGGAGAATCGAAATAATGTATCCCTAAAAAATCTACTAAGCCACCAAATTCAAAAGGAACATATGCCGCTCCTATCTGAATAACATTTACAGCAATGTACACTAAGACATTTATAATTATCAAGTTTTTTACAACTTCTGTCAAATTAGACATCATTCCAGCGCCTATTCTATTCATTCAGCAAATTTAGTACATTGTAAATTAAATTTAAATTTTGCATAATATAAAGCCAACTTAGTTTACAATGTAATTACGTTTATTTTTTCTTGAATTGTTTGTCCAAATCATTCAGACTTTGTGTAATGAAGGTTTTCCTACCATTGGGCGCAATATAAGGTTTATCACAAGCAAATAGTTGATCTATCAATCCCTGCATTTCTCGCTTACTCAATCGCTTACCCGATTTCAAAGCTGCATGTCTTGCCATTGCCTGAGCCAAACTATGGGTTTTATCTAATTTTAGCTCAACATTTTCTTTGTATTGAACCAACAAATCATCAAAAGTGCGCTCTGTATTGCCTCCCAAACTCAATTCCGAAGGAACCCCTTTTATTACAAAATTACCGGGCTCTTTTTCCTCCACCTCATATCCTAACTTACTTATTTGCGGTAAAATGTCTTTCAACAACTCCGAATCATCAACAGACAATTTTATTGATTGATAGAACATCAGTTTTTGAGTAGTACCAGAGTTGTTCTCCAAATACTTCAAATTTTTCTCATACAAAATACGCTCATGTGCCGCTTGCTGATCCATCATTATTATACCCGATTTGATATGATAAACAATGTATCTATTGTGCAATTGGAAAGGCTCATATTCGCTCTTGGTAGCCAGGTTTTTTGTATTGTGTCCCAAGTCCTCATCTTGATTGTTCAAAGAACTCGCAACAACAGTATATTGTTCTTGCTCTGGCTCTCCTTCTTCATTTCCATTGGCTTCTTGCTCTATATTTAAGGCTCTGGTTTTATAGAGCTCATCCCAATTTTTCTGAGGCGTATTATTTTTAAAATCATTGTTAGATCCCGAATAAAAACTATTGCTTCCACCTGTATTGGCTTTGCTTTCTATTTTGGTAAATGAAATGCTGGGGGGATTTTGTGCCACACCAGATTTATTACCAATTCCAAAACCCAAATTTACTTCCTGTTCAAAATCTATAGAAGGCGTAATACTATAGGCCGATAAAGATTTTTTTACAGCGCCATTTAAAAAAGTCTTAACGATCTGGTCGTCTTCAAATTTTATTTCTTGTTTTGTTGGATGAACATTTACATCAATCCGCTTGGGGTCCATTTCAATAAAAATTACATAAAACGGCAAATGATCGCTTTGCAATAGATTGTCATAAGCCTCCATTACCGTCGCGTGTAATTTCGAACTTTTTATAAAACGATTGTTCACAAAGAAAAACTGCTCACCACGAGATTTTTTAGCGTATTGGGGCTTTCCAATAAAGCCACTGATTTCTAAATAATTTGTTTTCTCGTTAACAGGCACCAAACGCTTGTCGTAATTTTTACGCATCAAACCGATAACCCTTTGTTTTAAATTTCCCTTTTTTAAATGATAAATTTCTATATCATCATTAAAGAAAGAAAAGAAAATATTGGCATTTGCTAAAACAATGCGTTGAAACTCAGTTCTTATGTGTCCCGATTCTAAAGGATTTGATTTTAAAAATTTCCTTCTTGCAGGAACATTGAAAAATAGGTTTTTTATTGAAATGCTTGTTCCCACTGGACATACACAAGATTCTTGAGATTTTACATCCGAACCTTCAATGATTATTTTGGTTCCCAGTTCATCTTCTTCTCTTCTTGTCTTTAATTCTACCTGAGCAATCGAAGCAATGGAAGCTAAGGCTTCACCACGAAAGCCCATTGTCTTAATTAAAAACAAATCTTCCGAGCTTTTAATCTTGGAAGTAGCGTGGCGATCAAAACACAAACGAGCATCTGCGGGAGACATACCCTTTCCATTGTCAATTACTTGGATTAATGTCTTTCCCCCGTCTTTTATAAACAATTGAATATTGTCGGCACCAGCATCAATAGAATTTTCAAGCAATTCTTTCACTGCCGAAGCAGGGCGCTGAATTACCTCGCCCGCAGCAATTTGATTGGCTATATTATCGGGCAATAATTGTATGATGTTCTGTGACACTTTTATTTTAAAACTTAAATTGAATTTAATTTACTTATGAAAACCATCATGAATACACAAATGAAACAAACCGTTAGTATTCCTGATAATACTCCTAATACATAAGCTGCAAATATAGAAAGCATTACAATTAGTAATATTGTTCTAGTAAACTGGTTTCTTTTACTAGTATTTCTCCTAAACGCACGAGTATTTCTATCAACTACAGAACGCATCAATGGGCTAGTATGTTTTGAATGCCTGTAAAAAGCACCTCGCTCCATTTTTAATTCACGCTTTGCTTTGCGCTCTTCAGCCTCAGGATCATAATACCTCGGTTGATATTCGAAGGTTTTATGCTTTGGGAGTTTAGTAAATGATGAACGAAAAAAGTTCATATTGATAATTTATGTTTGTGTTTCATACTATTAACGCAATTCTCTCTTAAATCCGTTCCATAATAACAGCAAATGTTTTAAGAAATAATTTTGTCAGTTGTTCTCGGTAAAATTAGCTTTCCTCAAGTTGTTTGAGATGGGAATCAGTTGTTTTAAGGAAAATTTATTATAAAACTCACTTAAAATAAATAAGTTATTCCTTCCTTCCAACAAATTTAATCAATTATTTAAGGACTTTAAAACCTATTTAACATATAATCAAATTACTACTTTGTAATTAGTAATCCATATATAATTTATAATTCAATGAATGCTAAATAAATACAGCCTCATATGTCGGCTCCTATCCACAATATCCCCTACCACCGTTATTTAGCTGTTGAATAAGATCAAAATCAATTTCAGTTAATTTAAATATTTTCTGATTACCGATAACAATGCTTCTGGTGGAACGATCAGTCCTATATGCTGACGCATTACTTCAACTAATTCTCGTATAAGGTCTTCCCGAATAGCAAATTTCAAACTGAGATTGGTAAGAAAATTAACTTCTGAATCACTGACATTTTGATCAAACTTTGTAAGAAACAAAAGGTGATAAAGTATTTGCATGCGTTCAGGTTCTGTTTTGGGTAATTTCACTTCAAAACCATCCCCCATCATTTCCAATTCTTTTAATAAACTTTGATCATAACCTAAATCATTCGTTACTTTCAAAATATAACGCATTTCATTTGGGTGAATAAAATGGTCATGTTTCGCCTGCATCAATAATAAGTATATTATAGATTTTCTAATTTGTTCGTCCGCTGGAATCATAGAATACAATGTAATTTTATCAGAAAGTTAGGTACTTATATAAAAGTAATCAAGTAATTCAGAATAAATATTTTTTTGATTTACAAGGGTTCGACATTTCGAAAAAAAGTCTAGTATGTCCATCACACGGTAACAGAGCTAAGGTATATTTTTTGATCGGTCTGCCAGTGCAGCTAAAAATTTGAAGTATTATTTTAGAGAATACCTAGATTTAGATATAAAGTAGTAATAGAAAATTTGAAATGATCATTCAAGAACGGGAACAAAGGAAGAGGTCATACTTAATTGATTATTTTGACCTCTTACCTTTTGCATTCTGCATCCCAATAATCATTTTATTATTGAACTTTGTACAAACACTAATCTACAAACAAATTAGTAATTTTATATATTTTACGAAAAATAATATAAGTTTGTTTGAACAATATTAACAATCGTATATATATGTACAAAATCTTTAATCGAAAAATTTAACAGTCATATATTTTACAAAAAATTATTACTGCATTTCAAAAAGTTATTTTCGTTTTGACCTCATAGCTTTGAACTTCTTTATTGAATCATTAGCTATAAATGCTTTATATTCCTTTGACTCAGCTCCAAAAATTGCGACTTTCCCCTCTTCATTGCTGTGAACACCCCAACCATATCTTTTGGTCAATGGCGAAGCGCGAAAACAGGGCTGTCCTTTTGAAAAATACTTGGTTCGCTCTTCCTCCATTTCATCTAACCTGAATGCTTTCCTTTGAGCAAATACACCAAACAAAACTTCATCGGATGAGTATTTGTAAGGATTTTCATATACCATCTCAAACTGTAAATTAGCAACTGTTTTTTTTTCTCCTTTTATCGGTGGCATTTCTCCCTTATCTATTGGACAATCTTCAGCT
>JAHDGP010000055.1:0-3004 GCA_020627525.1 Bacteroidota bacterium | reverse complement strand
ATTTCGATAAAGCTATTGTAGTAATTTGTTGTATGCATAAAACTTTTTTTAAATTTCCAATATGAATTACTTTGTTTTACTCAATGTAGGCTATACATTTTAACTCCAATGCAATTGGAGTTGGCAAGGAGTTGATTTCAACGGTAGTCCGACAAGCCTGAGTATCTTTAAAATATTCAGCATATATTTTATTAAAAGTATTGAAGTCCCTTTTCATATTCACCAAAAACACTGTAACATCAATTAGGTTATTCCAATCAGCACCAGAGGCTTTTAACACACCGTCAACATTTTTAAAAACAGCATGAACCTGCGCTTCAAAATCGAAGTCTACAAAATTCCCTCTGGCATCTATTTCTAATCCTGGAATTGAGTTATCCGCTGCACTCCTCGGACCAATCCCCGACAAAAACAAAAGGTTCCCTACCCTCCTTGCATGCGGGTAAGCACCTACAGGTTTAGCCGCATCCGAAGTATTTATTAATTTCTTGTCTAACATTTTATAATTTTAGTAGATTTATTTAATATAAAATTAACATTTTAAGGTGAATATTTAGCTAGTAAATCAGGCTAGAAAAACCTACTCGCCTTCTTTCTATAGGAAGAAGGCACCTATTACGAAAAAAAATTGAATTTTCCAAATTTCCTATTTTTAAAGTACTTAAATCATTTGCTTCAAAATTTTAGAAAAGATTCAAATGTTTGGCGAAATTTACAATCAAAAGATTCATCTATGGAGTTTCCATCTAAATTAATTGGCAATGCAGTTGAAGAATTCAGTCGTTTACCTGGAATTGGCAAAAAGACGGCTTTGAGATTGACATTACACTTGCTCAAACTTCCTGTTGAAGATGTTCAACATTTTGGATTGGCAATTACTACATTGAGGGAAAAAATACAGTATTGTAAGACTTGCTTTAATATTTCTGATGATGAAATTTGTAGTATTTGTGCAAATAAATCTCGAAAGCAAGATTTGGTTTGCATAGTAGAATCTATGAGAGATGTTTTGGCAATTGAAAACACTCAAAATTATAATGGAGTCTATCATGTATTGGGTGGTGTGATTTCTCCGCTAGAAGGTATCGGTCCAGAAAAACTAAAAATAGACGCTCTCTTCGAGCGAATCAAGACGACAGAAATAAACGAAATCATTATGGCACTCAGCCCAACGATGGAAGGAGATACAACCGTTTTTTACATCACCAAAAAATTAAATGAATCTCCAAACGATATTAAAATTACAACCCTTGCTCGTGGTGTTGCCTTTGGTGGAGAGTTGCAATATGTAGATGAAGTTACGCTTTCGAGGGCATTGGTTATGCGTCGTCCTTATGAGAGTAGTATTTGATCAATGTTGCAATGACTTAATGTGATATACGAATTTGAATATATAATGTCGTATATAAATTAAGGAATGTAACTTGGTACAACATAAAATAAACTAGCACAAATTTATTAAAATAGAATCCATGTCAATAAATCCTTCTAATAAAAATGATCAGCCAAAAAAATTAAGCAATATATTAACAAACCAAGAAAAGGAAACAATTGTTTATTCTATTGGTAAGCAACTTAAAGCTACCTATGTTTTCCCTGATGTTGCAAAAGAAATGGCTGATTTTATTATTGAAAATTTAAAAAAAGGAAATTACAATTCTATTGATAATCCTCACGAATTTGCAAATCAACTTAGCAAAGATTTAGTATCTATAAGCCACGATAAGCATATAAGAGTTGTTTATCATATTCAGCAAAGGGCTACCGAAAAACAAACGAAAACGGCAAAAGAAACAGATCAGCATTTTATTAAATTGAAACGTGAAAATTTTGGGTTTAAAGAATTGAAACTGTTAAACGGTAACATCGGCTATCTTGATTTAAGGAGTTTTTGTAATGTAAAATATGCCGGAGAAACAGCGGTAGCAGCTATGAATTTTCTTAGTAATAGCGATGCAGTTATTATAGATTTAAGATGGAACGGAGGTGGTAGTCCAACCATGATCCAACTCATTTCAAGCTATTTATTTAGCGATCCAACCCATCTAAATACTTTTTATTGGAGACCAACTGACAGTCATTCTCAAACATGGACAATCCCACATGTTCAAGGCACTAAATTTCCAGAAACAGCGGTTTATATTTTAACAAGTAAACGGACTTTTTCGGCAGCGGAAGAATTTAGTTACAACTTAAAAAACTTAAAGAGAGCGACCTTAATTGGAGAAACTACTGGTGGAGGGGCGCACCCTGGTGGACCCGTTTTTGCCACTGATAGATTTGCTATAAATGTTCCTTCAGGACGTGCAATAAATCCAATTACAAAAACAAACTGGGAAGGAACTGGCGTTACACCGCACATAAAAGTTCCATCAAACCAAGCTTTAGAAATCGCACAAATTAAAGCACTGGAAACATTATTAGAAAATAGCGAAACCGAGGAGCAAAAAGCATTTTATAAATGGAATTTAAGTACCATAAAAATTTTACTTGAGCCTCTTTCTATTGAAAAAACAATTCTTAAATCCTACATAGGAAGTTATGGACACAGAAAGATTATTATTGAAGGCAATACATTGTTCTCTCAACTAGGCAATGACGATAAATATGAACTAATTCCTCTAACCGAAAGTGAATTTATATTTAAAGATAATCATTCAAATAAAATAAAATTCTTACTAGAAAACGCTCAAACAATTGGTTTAGAACTTCATTACCAATATGGGCAATCCTCACATAAGCTTTTAAAGACCAAAGAGTGAAAATCACGCCCATTGAAGCAATAAAAAATAAAAAAATATTCTTGCATTCCTGCATTCATTCATCAATGTTGTTAAGTTAAGGCAAAAAGTTTTTGAATAAATATTGTTTGTTCATTTCTATTATTACTATAAATCCAACAAGGATGGATAATAATGTCACTCCTTCGGAGTTTTTATGTGCATCATAATATAACGTGAACTTGAGATTAGAATTAAGCAGCTAATTGTAATTTTTTACTCAT
>JAHDGP010000054.1 GCA_020627525.1 Bacteroidota bacterium | reverse complement strand
GGAATGCCCAATTGGGAATAGCAATTTATTTGAGAAGGAGATTGGAGTGAGTGATTGAAGGCATTGAAGAAAGCCAGAATTATGCTTTATAGCAGCTCTTCTGTGGGATCCCAGAAAATTTCTTTGAAGTTTTTTATTTGATTGTTTTCCACTTCGATCCCTTCGTTATTTAAGAGTTGTTCCATCATTGTTGTTTCTCCAAAGTGGAATTTGCCTGTAAGCAAGCCTATTCGATTGACAACTCGATGTGCGGGAACAGGTTCCTCTTGTTTGTGGGAATTGTTCATTGCCCAACCGACCATTCGTGCGGAGCGGGCTGCTCCAAGAAACTTGGCAATGGCTCCATAGGATGTAACTCTTCCTTCTGGTATCAGCCGACACACTTCATATACTCTTTGAAAGAAATTTTCGTTTTTATTGGGTTCTGACATTTTTATTATTTTGAATAAATATAGGATTTTTTTTGTGGGCAACCATGAAGATTGCCTTACATTGCATTTTTAGAAAGTAAATCAAAGGTTGTCTACATTTTTAAATATTATTCAATGAAATATTACATTACCATATTATTATTTGTATTCACCACTTCTTGTTTGGTACAATTTACAGGCACAACAAATGACTTTAAACTTCTAAATGAAGATCAAAAAGCTAAAATTGAAATACTGGAAAATTTTAGCGACCTAGAAAACAATAAGGTTTATGAACTAACTGGCCCAAAGTTATTGTTTGAATTGCAAAAACATGAAAAGTCTATAGTATATATTTTTGCGAATAAATGCAATTCAGATTATTGCATCTCCCTTAAAAGCATTGAAGATTATGCTAATAAAAATAGTTTAAAACTGTTTTTAGTAATGAATAGTTACAACAACCTAAACATATCAATTGAACAAAATGTAAAAACTCCACTTTTTGCGATTGACGATGACTATTATAAGACTGAGAAGAGAAGGCAATATGTTGCGCTCTTTCAAAAAGATCTAGGGTACGAGTTTTCTAAAGAGAATTGGGGCAATTATTATTTCTTTGAGAAAGACAAACTTGTAGAAGTTAAAAGAACAGTACAAGAATAGTTTTTAGAGAGCGACTGCAAGGATTGTTCTTACATTTTTTTGAGGCAGCTGCGAGGGTTGTCTGAACTTTAGTTAGTTTTGATGATTGGAAAGTTTTAAGTTTATATTATCGTTGATTGGCAATTACAAGCTAAAGGGGCTATTGAATATTTTGTTCAATGGTTTAGCCATTTTATTCTCCTTGGTCTCCCTTGCAATGGTTGGTCCGTTTTTAGCCATTTTATTTGATGAAAGCTTAGTCATTCCTGATAGTGTTCCGCAATTTGATTTTACAATAAATAGCCTAATTGAATATTTCAAATATCACTTGAGCACTGTGGTTTTGGAAAATGGAAAAGCCAAAGGTTTACTTCTTATTTGTGTTTTAGTAGCAGTTGTGTTTTTCTTTAAAAATATATTTCGTTATGCCGCTCTTTATGCTTTGATCCCAATTCGAAATGGTGTAGTAAAAGATTTAAGAGAGGAAATTTATGATAAAATTTTAAAGCTGCCTATTTCATTCCTAAATGAACAAAGAAAGGGTGATATTATAACAAGAACTTCCGTCGATGTTGTAGAGGTTGAATGGGGTGTTTTGAGTGTCCTTGAAAGTATGTTCAAAGAACCCTTGACCATTCTTTTATATTTGGGTGCCTTGCTATACATCAGTCCATTGTTGACGATGATCGTTTTGATCGTTTTACCATTGACGGGCGTTTTTATCGCTACAATTGCCAAAAGTTTAAAACGAACTTCACTCGCCGCTCAGTCCAAGCAAAGTAATTTAATTTCTATTTTCGAAGAGACTCTTGGAGGTTTGAGAATTGTAAAAGCTTTCAATGCTCAAAGTAATTTAGCAAGTAAATTTGAAAAGGAAAATAGTGAACAAACGCAATTGATGAATAAAGTGATGCACCGCAAAGAACTCGCTTCTCCCCTAACGGAAGTTTTGGCAATTAGCGTAGTTGTTCTGGTTTTGTATATCGGTGGAAAAATTGTTTTGGAAGGAGAGATGCGATTGACTGCTGAATCTTTCATCACTTTTATGCTGATATTTTCACAAATTATTAACCCTGCAAAAGCACTTACAACTGCCTATTATCGAGTTGTAAAAGGCATCGCTTCAATGGATCGAATCAAAGAAATATTGGATGAAGCTGATGATGTAAAAGACGAATCTAACAAATTGCAGTTACCTGCATTTACCAAATCCATAGAATATAAAAACGTTTCATTCAATTACGATGATCAAAGCAACGCTATTGTTTTAAAAAATATTAATAGCGAAATAAACAAAGGTCAAACAGTTGCTTTGGTTGGTTCATCAGGAGCGGGCAAATCTACTTTTGTCGATTTGCTTGCTCGCTTTTTTGATGTTAAAGCAGGCAGTATTTTGATTGATGGTCAAGATATAAGAAACTTTACTACCAATTCATTGAGAAGTCAAATGGGTATTGTTTCTCAAGATCCTATTTTATTTAATGATACTGTTTTTAACAACATTGCACTTGGAACCGCAAATGCCAGCAAAGAAGAAGTAATAAACGCAGCAAAAATTGCCAATGCGCATTTATTCATTGACAAATTAGAAAACGGCTACGATACTTTTATTGGCGACAGGGGAAATAAGTTGAGTGGTGGAGAAAAGCAGCGATTGACAATTGCGAGGGCAGTATTAAAAAATCCACCGATATTGATTCTCGACGAAGCGACGAGTTCATTGGATGCAGAATCGGAAAAACTGGTTCAAGAAGCACTTTTAAAGTTAATGCAAAACAGAACATCTATAGTGATTGCCCATCGCTTATCAACTATTCAACATGCTGATGAAATATGGGTTATGAAAGGTGGGAAAATTGTCGAACAGGGCAAACATTCCGAGCTTTTAGCCTATGACAGTTTTTATAAAAAATTGGCGAGTTTGCAGGGCTTTTAAGCGATTCTAAGGTTTAAATACTTGGACACAGGTAATCAACTATTTCAAATCTATTACCTTTTCTATTGAATGTACGTATATTAGCAGCACAAAAGGTAGGTATGCGTTATAAAATAATCATTTTTTTGTTTGTAATATTCGGGTTTTTGCAGCTTTCTGCGCAGTCTGGAGATGAAAAAACAATCCATATAATTGTTGCTTTGTGTGACAACCATTCTCAAAATATTGCTCCTGTTCCAGCCAAAATAGGCAATGGTTTCAAGCCAGCGGACAATCTTTATTGGGGTGCTTATTATGGAGTAAAAACAGTTTTCAATAGAAATACTGAATGGAAATTGGTTAAATCAGAAAAAAATCCTGACAACCACATTTTAGAACGCCTTGTTTATAAAAACAAATACAAAAACATTTACCTCATTGCAGATGCTTATGTTGGCAATAGAATTGTAAATGCAGTTGAAGATTATTTGCAAGCTTGCTCAGGCAGGCTTCACAGGTCCGTTTATATAGATGGCAAAACGCTTAATTTTGGTGGAGAATCCGATTTATTGGCTTATGTAGGACACAATGCATTGATTGAACATGATGTATCGCCCTACCCTATAAATACGAGTGACAAAACCCGCGATGCAATTACTTTAGGCTGTTATAGTAAAAAATACTTCGACGAAGCTATTAGAGTTTCAGGTATTAATCCATTGATATGGACAACAGGTGCTATGGCACCCGAAGCTTACATTTTAGAAGGAGCAATTAAAGGATGGGTTCAAAGAGAAACCGATCAACAAATCAGAAACAGAGCTGCTCAAGCTTACAGCAAATACCAGAAATGCAGCTTTAATTCAGCACACAATTTGTTGGTTACTGGTTGGTAAAATTAAAGCACTTTTTCAGGCGATAATTTTAATTCTAGCACCTGAGTTTCCAACTGTTTGATTGTTCTAATTTTGACAACTCTTCTCAAAGCTATATTTTGTTCTTTTTTAGTTTCAGGAGAGTGGTGCAACATTTCCTGTGGTACTGGTTTCAGGTCATACTCTGCGAAGGCATATTTATCAGGGTTTTCCAAAAATGCTTTCATTGTTTCTGTTAAATATAATAAGCCTCCCATTAGCTTAGGAGCTGCATAAGGTTTAAACAAAATGAATTCTTTGGTATTGGTATAAACCAATTCTTTATAATCTTCAATCAAAGGTTCCGTTTTATGTTGCCCAGCAATTACAGTTGCCCCTGTAATATTCGCCAGTTCTTGCGCAAAGATATTACCCGTTTCATCGTGTGGTGTTGCTACCGCACAAGCATGTAAAATAATCAAAGCTCCTTTTTCAAATTGAATTGCTTTGTTTGCAATCGCTTTTCTAAGATCTTCGAGGGAAGCACTTTTAGGATAAAGGTCCTTCTTCGAAACATCAAACATTGTCAAGCCACTTGAATAATAAGATGCTTTTGTAATTCTGTCTTTACCCCACAAACGATGATCATCACCATGCGAATAGTTCACCCAAAGTTTTAGCGGTCCACCTTTAAGTACTTGTAAAATTTCCTGACCAGAATTGACATTTTTCTCGACCTGATAATCTTTGTTTTTAAGATGATGTCTTACAGTTCTGCTAATTCGATATTCTACATCTGTGCCCATAGAACTTATAAGTATCCTATCATTTTTTTGAGCATACAAATCTGTCCAAAAACAAACATTTATAAAAACAAAAAGGCAGTACTTTAATATATTTAACGGCATCGGATAATATTTTTCATTGTATTCATATATAGAGATCGTATTACAAAAAAGTCACCTATATGGTTAACGTTAATATACTCACTTAAGTGATAAAATCAAATTGACCTGTATAAATAATTTGTACAAAAAAAATTGACTGTCACTACTTTGAAGTATAGTTTGATGGTTTTTAAATTAGACTTCAAGGTGTTCATTATATTAAAAATCAACTATTCATCAATAAATATTATTTCTAAAAAATTTTACAATATATTAATAAAATAAGGCATCTTTAATCAAAGCTTTAACCAATATCAATTGAAAAAATGATTCAATCTTACAAAAAACAAATTCAGATAGCAGATAAATATGATGCAATAATTATTGGCTCAGGCATTGGTGGTTTATCAGTTGGCGCATTATTGGCTAAAGAAGGCAAACGTGTTTTGGTTCTAGAGCGACATTATACGGCAGGTGGGTTTACGCATATATTTAAAAGAAAGGGTTATGAGTGGGATGTAGGAATTCATTATATCGGAGAGGTGCAACGCCCTAAGAGTGCCATTAAAAAGTTGTTCGACTACATCACAAATAAAGAGCTGAAATGGGCGGATATGGGCGAAGTTTATGATCGCATTATTATAGGCGACAAAGTATATGATTTTGTAAAAGGAGTGGAGAATTTCAAACGTAAAATGATAGAATATTTTCCAAAAGAAGAAAAAGTCATTAACGATTACGTTGATCTTGTTTTTGCATCAAATAAGGCTATGGGTAAGTTTTTTATGGATAAAGCCATCCCTAACATTGCTAGTAAAATCATTGGTGGACAGATGAGAAAGTCGTTTTTGAAACACTCAGACAAAACAACTTATGAAACCTTAAGCGCATTGACCGACAATGAAGAATTGATAAAAGTATTGACTGGACAATATGGTGATTATGGATTGCCTCCAAAGCAAAGTAGTTTTGCCATGCATGCAACTGTGGCAAAGCATTATTTTAGTGGTGGCAGCTTTCCAATTGGTGGCTCCTCCGAAATTTCAAAGTGTGTCGATAAAGTTATTGAAGCAGCCGACGGAACTATTTTGATTAGTGCAGAAGTGGATGAAATTATTGTAGAAAACAACAAAGTGAAAGGTGTTCGCATGAAAGACGGAAAGAACATTTATTCCGATATTGTTATCAGTGGTGCAGGAATATTTAACACTTATCAAAAGCTACTTTCACCAGCAATAAATGCAAAATACAAATTCAAAGAACAATTAACAAAGGTAAACCCCTCCGTCGCTCATGGTTGTCTGTATCTTGGACTTAATGGCTCTCCCGAAGAACTGAAATTACCCAAAACCAACCTGTGGATTTATCCAGATGATGCCGATCACGATACCTCCGTCGATAGATATTTAAAAAACAGCAACGCACCATTTCCTGTCGTTTATATTTCGTTCCCATCAGCAAAAGACCCAAGCTGGTCTGAACGCTATCCTGGTCGCAGCACAATTGACATCATTACCCTTTTGCCATTTGAAAAATTTGCGCCCTGGCAAGGAACAAAGTGGATGAAGCGTGGCGATGAATATGAAAAAATCAAGGAAAACATTACCAATAGATTGCTAGAACATTTATTCAAACAATTGCCACAACTTAAAGGTCGTATTGATCATGCTGAATTATCAACTCCTTTGACAACTCAATATTTTGTCAATTATCAAAAGGGAGAATTGTATGGAATAGATCATACACCTCAAAGGTTTAGACAAAAATTTCTAAGACCAAGAACACCCATCAAAGGGCTTTACCTAACCGGACAAGATATTGTAACAGCAGGCGTTGGCGCTGCTTTGTTTTCTGGTTTAATAACCGCTACAGCAATTACCAATATTAATTTTATGAATAAAATTTTCAAGGAGTAAATAGCTTAGTTTAAACTGTTTTCGATTCAATATTCCTAAGTATGTGAACAAAAGCAATCAGGTATTCGCAAATCATCTTTTCCGATTTACTGTGTCAAAATGCATTACTCTTTTATCAATGAGCAAATAATTAAATCATTTTATTTTTAAGTATTCGAGCATAAATGTTTGAATAAAAAACCAACATAAAATAAGGTTTAATATAAATTAATTCTCCGCTACAAACGAATTTTCCAAATTCAAAAAGCCGCTTTCATTTCAATTATTTAATTCAAATTTTGCTACTCTTTAGAATCAGAGTTTTTCTTCCAATAATGTATTTACAAACTAAAAATTGGAAACTCTTCTCTATAAAATATACAAATCAATATTCAAACACTCAATTACAATTAAGTATTTTAATCATTACAAATATTTGATTTTCAACATATTATAACAAAACACAAAGAGGTTAAAAAAGTTTTATCCATAAATTTGCCTTTGGAATCAATTTTTAATCAAATTATTTTTACATCAACAAATTACAAGAAACCTATTTACTTACACTCTTCGTCAAGGAGCTTAACTCTCTTAGAAATGTCTTTAAAAAGGATACTAAAATTACAATAAATAATAAATAAATATGCACATACATATTTTCCACTAATTACATTCTTTAATTAAAAATTTAAATCAGTATGAAAAATTTGAAAATTTCTTTTATGTTAACCTTAGTAGTCGGATTTTTGTTTACAGCATGTAGCAAAGACAATGAATTATTAAAAGAAGTTCAAAAAGAGCAAACAGCTTCATTTGAATTAATCGAGGTTTTAGATGAGTCAACAATAGTTGAAACAACTAACTATGCAATTCCTATTCCTAATGACATTTCTGATGAAGATGTTCCGAAATGGATTGACAACTTAAGCGATGAGAATCTAGAGCAATTAAATAATGAAAAACTAGAGTCAAAATTCCATTCAACTGATCATAAAATGGATCATTGGATAGACGTTTGTTACAGTTACTGTAGATGTAATAATTTTGAGACCATGAGAATCACTTGCTATAGAAAAAACATTTGCACTGGCGAAAGAATATTTGTAAGTGCCTCTTGTACCGATATTTATTGCTAAATAATTTATAAGCACAAATAAAATCATCTGCTAGAATTATTAAGTCAGCAGTAACTTCATTTATTTGGAGTCAAACAAACTTGAATATAAAATGTCGTATAAAATTTAAAAGTTAAATTTTCAATATTTAGAAAAAACGGATCAAACGAGCGCTCCAGTCCTAGCGGGGCTAAGTCGAGTATTTTTGACGATAATATTGAAAACTCCGGCTAAATTTATACGACATTTTATGTTTTAATTTGAATTACTGCTGTTCGACTTGATTTTTTCCGAATGTCAGACCATTGAACCGTCAAACCGTTGCAAATCAAAAAATAGCTATTTTGATTAACTTGATCACCTACTTTTTTCGAACTTTACTAAGCAACTCTGACATAGCCTGAACGACTATCAATCGTCAATCGACCACCTTTTTTATCTACTGCAATTTGTAAATGAGCGTGATTTTTAATGATGGTGTCTCCTTCAATACCATAGAGCTCTAAAGTTAAAAGGTTTTCATCTTCTTTTGCTATTCGATATTTTGCTGTTGCCATAAATTCTGGCGTTCCTGACATTACCAGCTTATCTCTGTCAAAATCAAATTCAAAAGACCATAATTCGCCTGTTGGAGAAATCCCTTTTCTATGCCATTTTCCCAAAATAAAATTCCTGTTCAAAATTTTACTTTTCTTATCAATGCTGCCGAAATACCAAGCACCAACAATGACAAAAAATAGAAAAAACAAGGCTCCTAAAAATAAATAAGTAATAGTATAACTTAAAAGTATCAAATACATAAAATTCGGTTTTTGAAGTGGATAAAGCTATGTCATATTTCAACTTCAAGCAGCTCAATTAGAGCTTGTACATCATCAAACACTTGAACGCCCGTTTTAATTTCATTTCCACCAATTAAATCAATCCCAAATGGCTGAATATCCTCTAATATATTCAATAAATTTTCTTCAGAAAAATCTAATTTCAAAAAAGTTGGATGTGTTTCACACAGTGTTTTAAGGTTTTCAACTGTCCATTCACCGCCAGATTGTATATCCATCCAAGAAATAGAAATATTTAATAAAAATTGTGAAGTCCACTGTTTTTCATCCTCATATATTTTTAAAATGGCATCAAAAGAACTTTCTTTGTCAACATCTATTGTTTTAATGATGGATTGCACCTTGTTTGACAATTTTGTTAAATCCAAGTCGCTACTGGTTTGAATGGTATCAATGTTTATAGCTTCAATGCTTTCATTGATAAATATTTCATCAGCATCATCATATTGCCCAACAAAGCGAGGACCTGCCAACCAGTTCATAATTTCTATAGCCGATTCTGACGAAATATATCGGTCAGCGTTTTCTTTGAAATCAAAGCCTATCCATTCAGCCCCAACTGCTGCAAAATACCGTCCATCAGTAAGTGAGTTAACAGAGCTTATTTTTAATCTTGTCTTTAGTTGCATTATTTATTGATCTATCTTATTATTTGTTCACTGAGCTTGTCAAATTTCAACTTGTTAAAAGTTAAATTTTTATAAAATGTTCCTCAGACTGCAAAAATGCAGCATTTTATAGAGAATTAAACAATATTAGCCTGCTTATTGTTAAATTAGAGGCTAAGAACTTGTTATACCTAATTTTGAAATTCAACCTCAAATCAGAAAATATTATCATTAACACATTCTGTTTTCAATAATATTTCAAGTACATGAACAGAAGTAATCAAGTATTCAAAAATCATCTTTCTATGATTTTCTTCGACAAAAAATCAAACCGTAGCCCTGCTATGCTTGATTTTTTTTCTTGTAAATCAAAAAATATTTATGTTGAATTACCCGATTAATTGTGTCCAAGTATTTAACAAAGATAAAACTTGAAAGAGTTTTATGAAGTAATGATTATATCCAACCAAACTTATATAATGAAAAAAATTTTACTAATTCTTTGCTCAATTGTGTATTTCAATTCGCTTGTTGCACAAGACGCGCTAAATATTGCGCTAGACTATATCCATGAAAATCGGTCAAGCACAAAACTTACCAATACCGATATTAAAGACCTATTGGTTGTCAATGATTATGTTTCAAAGCACAATGCTGTAAATCACTTGTATTTACTTCAACAACATGAAGGCATAAAAGTGTACAATGCTATTTCTACATTCAATATTTCTAAAGCACAAAAAGTTGTAGGCTTTGGAAACAGATTTGTCAGCAATGTAAAAAACAAAATCAATACAAAAGTTGCGAATATTTCTGCCATAGAAGCAGTCGAAAAAGCAGCTCAACAGTTGAATATTAATTTCAATAAATCTTTGTCTGTTTTAAGTAGTGATAATGCTGCTAACAAAAAAACAATTATTGACAAAGCAGATCTATCAACAGAAAATATTACAGCGGAGTTGGTTTTTCATGTTGTCAATGAAAGTGAGTTACGCCTTGCTTGGAATATTTTAATCAACACAACAGATTTACAAAATATTTGGTCTGTTCGTGTTGATGCTCAAACAGGAGTAATTTTAAATAGATACAATCGTGTTTTAAAGTGCAACTTTGGTCCTGAAGAACATGAACTTGGACTATGCGCTAATAAATTTCACAATACAACAAAAATCACAAACAATAATGCTACAAACGCAAACATTGCACTATCTACAAAATATGATTACAATGTTTATCCTGTGCCAGTAGAAAGTCCAAACCACGGTGAGAGACAAATTGTAAATAGCCCTTGGTTAGATCATAATGAGGCTAGTCCAATCGGTTGGCATCGCATAAGTGAAGGTCAAGAGTACGATCTAACAAGGGGTAACAATGTTTGGGCAAAAGAAGACAGAGATGGAAATAATGCTGGTGGATATAGTCCACAAAATGAAGACTTTGAATTTGATTATCCATTAGACTTTAATAGAGCTCCAAGTCAAAACCAAGATCCAGCCATTACTAATTTATTTTATTGGAACAATATGGTTCATGACGTATGGTATCAATATGGGTTTGATGAAGTGAGTGGTAATTATCAATTTAATAATTTCAACAAAGGTGGTGAAAGTGGCGACTTTGTAAATGCAGAGGCACAAGATGGTTCTGGATTAAACAATGCCAATTTTTCTGTAACACCAGATGGTACACCTGGAAGAATGCAAATGTTTGAATGGACAAATCCAGATGCTGGCGCTGCTGTATTAGAAGCTCAATCAGGCGAACAACCATTAGGGGAATTCAATTTTGGTTCTGCATCATTTGGTGTAGGTGTTACTGGTTCCATTGAAGGCGACTTGGTTTTGGTTAGTGATGGAACAAATCAACCAACACTGGCTTGCTCTCCTATTATCAATGGAGATGAAGTAAATGGCAATATAGCTCTAATTGATAGAGGCATTTGCAATTTTGTAGATAAAGTGGAGCATGCGGAAGAGGTGGGAGCTATTGCTGTTGTAATGATAAACAATGAAGTAGGTGGCGGTCCAATGGAAATGGGAACACCTTTTGACTTTAATGGTGATATAAATATTCCTACTATTGCTATTGGGTATACAAATGGAAATTTAATAAAAAATGCATTAGAAGATGGTGAGGTTTCACTGGTGATATATGAACCAATAAACATTGACGGAGACTTTGACAATGGTGTAATTGCACACGAGTACGGACATGGTATTAGCACAAGATTGTGTGGTGGACCTGCAAATGCAAATTGTCTTTCAAGTGGCGAACAAATGGGTGAAGGATGGAGCGATTGGATTGGTTTAATGATGACAATGACACCAGAACATACTAGAACCACAAATCGTGGATACGGTACATATGCACTTGGTCAAAATAAAAATGGACGAGGCTTTCGTCTAGCTCAATACAATACCAACTTTGCGGTAAATGGTTATACATACTCTGGCTCGAACTACCCCGATCCTGCAACAGGGCAACCAGATTTATTTGTGCACAATGTTGGATTTATCTGGGGAACTGTTTTATGGGAAATGACTTGGGATTTGATAGATAAATATGGTTTCGATGCAGACTTAATAAGTGGTACAGGTGGAAACAATATTGCTATGCAGTTGGTTATAGACGGGTTAAAATTACAACCTTGCAACCCTGGAATGGTAGATGGAAGAGATGGCATTTTACTAGCAGATCAACTAAACAATGGCGGTGCAAACCAAGAATTAATATGGACTGCATTTACAAGACGTGGACTAGGTGTAAATGCAAACCAAGGATCACCAACCAGTCACAATGATCAATTACAAAACTTTGACCTTCCAGATGAATATGCAAATGTAAGAATTGAACTAATAGCTTCTAGTGACTCTGTTGTTATCAATGAAAACATAGATTATACCTTAAGGGTTGAAAACAAAAGGGATTCAATTGTAAACGATATTGAAATAAAAATTGCAATTCCTGAATTTACTACATTAGACGAATCAAACTTAAATGTAGATTATGAATTAGTTGAAGGTTCTTTCAATATAAACATCGCTAGTTTGGAAAACGATGCTGTTTTGGAAATTCCGTTTACATTGACTTCAAATCACACAGAGTTTACAAGAGTTTTGTTTTCAGATAATATAGAGAATGGTACAGATAATTGGGAAATAACAAATGGTGCCGGAAATGCTGACTGGGTAACAGTTGAAGATGGCAACAATGGAACTACTGCTTGGTTTGCAGAAAATGTTGGTCCTAAATCAGAACAATTATTGACCTTAAAAGATTTTGTAGAACTTGAGAGAAACAACGATTTAATTTTGAGTTTCTGGCACAAATTCAGGACGGAAAACACTTATGATGGAGGAGTTATTGAATATGCAAAAGATGACAATCCATTTTTTACGATAAAAGAAAATCAATTTATACAAAATCCATACAACAATACCATTGCCAATCAATCGACTGCGGCAATTTCGGGAGATCCAGCATACTCAGGTGTTCAGTATTTTTACAAACAAACAATTGTTAACTTAAATAGCTACGCGGACTCAGATTTTAAAGTGAGATTTAAGTTTTCTAGTGATATTGGAACGGGGCAAGATGGTTGGTATATTGATGATGTCAAAATATTGGATGCTGTTATGCTTAAGTTAAATGCTTGTATGGTTGTTGAAGGTCAAGACGATATATGTTTGGAACACAATGCAATTGTAAACAAAGGAAATTTTGAATGCATTGCAAATGCAGGGGACTTGCAAGTTTCAGTAGAAACGGAAGAAGGTCTGATTGAAAAAGGACTAGGAGAAGAATTGCTAGTAGAGGTAACTGCTGATTATGGTGGCAATGTTCCTGATGAGTTTTATGAATCTGTTTTTATTGCAACAAAAAAAGATGATGACTTTACCATTGTTGAATTAGCAGAAGCATCTACTTTTGATTTCACGAATTACTCTTTGGGTAGGTTTATAATTTGGAATTTAAGTTATAGTTTGTTTAATGATAAAAATTCGATTGCGAAATTCATGGAAGATTATAAGGTAGAATCCATTCAGGATATTGTTGATGCGGCTGAAGACGATGGTTTGTGTTTGGCATTAAACAATCAAAATGCAGATGGTGAAATTTTAGAATTAAGGGTTGCATTGCCACAA
Organism: Bacteroidota bacterium; assembly: GCA_020627525.1. Lineage (GTDB taxonomy): Bacteria > Bacteroidota > Bacteroidia > Chitinophagales > UBA2359 > JAHDGP01. Next base: position 2,170 of record JAHDGP010000054.1, on the reverse strand, counting down.
GCTCCAAATACTGGAATTGAAGAATTGGGCTTTGTTCAAAATGTAAGCATTGCCCCCAACCCTGTCACTGACGAATTGAATTTAAGCTTTGAGGTTTCGGAGCGAGCGTTGTTGCAAATTTCAATATTTGACACAAAAGGTCAATTGATTAAGCAAATAGCACAAGACGCCTTGCCAGGAATAAATGCATTACAAATTAATACAAATGCATTAGCAGCGGGAGCCTACATTTTATCTATAGATGGAAAACAATTTAGCAAGACTGTTAAATTTGTGAAAGACTAGATTCAACAAAGAAATTAGTATAAATAAAAAAGGGAGGCAATTGATAAATCAATTGCCTCCCTTTTTTATTTACTTAATTTCATACAAGCCTGACAAATACAATGTAATTGGCAACAAAGAAATACCATCAATAATTTCATTTTTCTTTATCATTGCAACCACTTCTGCTTTCGTTTTCCAATGGACCGATTCCACCTCGTCGGTATCGCTGTGTTGAGGTTTTTCTTTATTCGATTTCACCCTTCCAAAAAACACATTCATAGTATGGTTAGACATACCGTTGGCTGCGTGAAAAACATGTACCTTTTCTAAATATTCAGTTTCATAACCTGTTTCTTCCATTACCTCACGATGTGCCGATTCCTCTTCAGTCTCCCCTTCGTCGATACTCCCCGCTGGCAACTCCCAACCAAGTATTCCTGTCGCATATCTCCTCACTTTTACAAAACAAATTTCGTCTGAATCATTCAAAAGCAAAATTACATTTGCCAACTTTGGATAATCCAAAATGTGGTACTTCTCTATTATTTTGCCAGAAGGCAACTCTACCCTATCTGTATATAAATTAATCCACTCACTCTCATATATTACTGTTCTATCCAACCTTTTAGGCAATTCCATACTACAAATTTTATTTTTCAAGAATAAATATTTTTTTCAAACCCCATTAATTACAAAAATAAGTTTAAAAAATCATAAAACACTAATAAACAATCAATTAAACTACAAAAAGCACATTTTCAAATATCTTTTTTTTCAAAAAATGAGCTTGTATACAGCTTTCCTTTCCTCCATCTTTGTATCATAAACAATTAACAAAAAATAAATCCCATGAAAACCTCATTCTATTTCAGTATGATCATTTGCATACTAGTTTTTGTCTTTTCTTCTTGTAGCGTTACCAAAACAACTAGTTGCCCAACATTTTCAAATAAAACGGAAAAAGTTCGCAAACCGATCTTTGCTAAAAAACATTCTTCAGAAAAAAAGAAGAAACAATATGCAAAAAAAGTCAAGGCATCAGAAAAAAAAGAAAGCATTTCAGTTAATAACAATGCCCTTTTAAAATCTACATCTGATGATGTTTATGCTTATACTGAAACAAAAAAACCGAATAAAAAAAGTACTAAGAAATCAGAAAGAAAAGAAACTCTCACCGTAAAAGATGATATTCTTTCCAAAATAATTTCTAACGATATAAACACCATTTCAAACAGTAATATTGCTCTTAACTTGGTTGAGGAAAAACCTTCATTTATACAAAAAAAAGTACAAAAAATTTTAATAAAAAAGATAGAGAAAAAAGTAAATAAAATAATTGATCAAGAAGAGAAAGACAAGGATTATTTGCTTGATCGAAATAACAAATTTAATTTATCATTCCTCAAAAACATTTTTAAAGAAAGTAAAAAAACCAAGGACGCAACAGCTTCTCAAGATGAAGATTCAGTCGAAGATATTGAACAACACCCTCTTTCTGGAACCTCTGTTCTTGCAGGTATAGGGGCTCTTTTTTCCCCAGTATTAGCACCATATATTGGAGTTGCTTTTTTGCTTTTCACAATAGGCTTGGGAATTTTTGCCATTATCGCAGGTGGCATTTCTTTAGATAAAATAAATAAAAATCCTCGAAAATTTAAAGGAAAAGGAGCCTCTACATGGGGGATTGTTCTAGGCAGCATTAGTATTCTATTATTAGCTCTTTTGGCTTTGCTAGTATATTTATCCTTTCGAAATACCACTTTCTAAACTTAGAGCCTGTTTAAAGTTCTTAGAATCAGAAATTCTCATACGACACTTTTTACTTAAATTCATTTTATTCCCCGTATGTAATACCAAATTCAAAAAAGGATGTCATACAAATTCAACTTTAAATTCCCAATAT
>JAHDGP010000053.1:11916-15518 GCA_020627525.1 Bacteroidota bacterium | reverse complement strand
TAATCAATTGTATGGATTACATTTCTACCAATAGACCGGTGCGCTGCACCTATAATCAATTGTATGGATTACATTTCTACCAATAGACCGGTGCGCTGCACCTATAAACAATTGTTTGGATTACATTTCTACCAATAGAACGGTGCGCTGCACCTATAAACAATTGTATGGATTACATTTCTACCAATAGAACGGTGCGCTGCACCTATAAACAATTGTTTGGATTTATTTCTACCAATAGACTGGTGCGCTGCACCTATAAACAATTGTATGGATTACATTTCTACCAATAGACTGGTGCGCTGCACCTATAAACAATTGTTTGGATTTATTTCTACCAATAGGATGGTGCTCTACACCTATTTTACTAACTTATCTTCAATATTTTCAAATAATGAACCTGTAAATCATTTATTTTCAAAACAATAAAGTAATGACCTGAAGGCATATAGGAGCCAGCATTCCAAACGGCAGTATACTTTTCTGGGCTTAGTATTTTTTCTTCCAATTTAGCCATTTCTCTTCCTTGTAAATCAAAAATGGAAATATTAACTTTAGACTCTTGGAAAACACCGTAGAAAATTTCAATTTTATCAGTGAATGGATTTGGAGAAATGTTGTAAATCATTCCTTTATTCAAATGAATATCTTGCAAACCAGTGTTGGTGCCATTTCCGTCAATGACGATATCCCAAGTACCGTTAAGCTTTCCGTTTTCTTCTTTTAATGAAATAATTCTGTTTGTTGCATCATACTGTCCTTCAGTTATGGAAGCGGCAGCATCGCCAGGAATATCAGAATCACCTTCAAAATAGATTTGAGTAGTTAAAGTATCAAAACCTGGTGCTGTAATTTTAACGTGGATGTGTGAAGGACGATATGAATTACCATTTAAATATTTTCCAGGTTTGATGGTTTCAAAAATGTAAAACCCCTGATCGTTTGAAACGACTGTTCCTCTCAAATTGTATCCAACATTATCGTAAGCACCCTCGTGATTTGCGTGCCAAATGTCAACAATGGCACCAGTAATGACTTGCGTACAATCCAATGTTTTTACTTGCCCAGAAATAATCATTCTTTCTCCAGGTTCATCAGCTTTTGCCAATTGATTGTCAGTAAGCTGAGGTGGATTTGCTGTATAAAATGGGCCAGCACCGTAGGCATCTTTGGTAGTTTTATCGCAATCTATCTCCTGTTCTGTATTTTTTGGAGAATGATTGTTTTTACCAACACCAAGAGCAAATGCTGCCAATGAAGAATTTTTCAAAAATTGTCTACGATTATTTGGTTTCAAGCTATTCATTTTTAAATATTATTTGGGGTTAACAAACGATAAAATAAGCTGAGCAACAATACGCACTTTAGCAACGGCTGGGGTCCCATTTTTCTCCTTGTAGCTCAAAAAAATCTCCAAGATCAAAAGTGACAAATATTAATGCATTCCTATTTATCATTTATAAATTTTGTTTTTAATTTACAATTTGGGAAAAATATGATAATTTTAGATCATTCTAATTGAAAATCAACGCCAAGCTTTATGTCAGAAAAGTCTAAGAAAGGCAAAACTGCCAAAAAATCAATGTTCTCTCTATCTATAACGACATATATTCGTATAGGGATTGCTTTGGTTACTTTTTTATTGATTTACATGAATTTGGATACCATTTTTGGTTTGGTACGAGGAACAAAGGGAATTCAGGATACAACCGTTGATTCAGAACGATATGAACGTTTTGAGAGGGACAATGTATCTGGTTCCAATTACAGAAATGAGGCAGAGGTGACCAGAGAGTACCTTGATCGAGGGGAAGGTGCATATATTCCAAGAGGGGAAGTTGATCGAAATTCCTATGATGAAAGGGGTAGAGAATTTATAGATGAGGAAAGGGCAGTTTCGAGAGAATATTTTGAAGAAAGTCCTGTAAGACCATCAGAAAAGCCGATCGTTGAACGAAAGAGAAATCGTACAAGTACAAATTACGATTCAGGAAAAGGGGGAAATATTACAGTAATGAGTTGGAATTTAAATGAGTTGGGAAAGAGTAAAAACGAATCAGAGAAAAAGTATATAGTCAATTTATTGAGACAATTTGATGTGGTTGCCATTCAAGAAGTAGTTACCAGTTTTTATGGCGCTCAGGCTGTAGCAAGTATAGCGGAAGATTTGAACAGATCAGGAGCTAGGTGGAAATATGCGATAAGTGAGCCAACGACGGGGCGAGGGAGTGAGCGTTATGCTTATTTGTGGAAAGACTCTAAATTAAAATTGGTAGAGACACCGATGTTGTCTAAACGCTTGGAGGGAGACGTTGACAGAGAACCTTACTTAGCAAAGTTTGCGAGTAGAGATGCGAGTGGGGATTTTGTTTTGGTAAACTTTCATGCAGTTCCAAAAGACAAAGAGCCTGCCTTTGAAATTTATCAATTGAAATATATTGAAGAGGCTTTTCCTTCTGAAAATATTATTTATTTAGGCGATTTTAATTTAGAGCCAAGTCATGAAGTTTTTGGAATGTTGTACAACAGAGATTACAGTCCACTTTTTAATGATTTAAAAACAACATTGAAGCGCAAGTCTATTGATGGCATTTATTACTCAAATGCATATGATAATATGTTTATCAATGAAAATGAAATGAAAATTTATGACGCTGGTGCAATTGATTTTGTAACCGACTTTAATTCTTTAGAATCAGCAAGAATGATTTCGGATCATCTTCCGATTTGGGTGGATGTAGGTATTAGATAATTTTGAGCACTTAATTTCCAAATCCTATTTTGGATTTAGTTTCAGCAGATTTTGCTTTGCCCATCAAAGATTCTTTTATTTCGGCAATGGAAGATTTGAGGTCTGCCAGTTCTTCTTCACTTGCTTTGCCACTTTTTTCAATTAACTTAAGCCAATAGAGATAGGCTCTTGTTGGTTTTATTGCCTGTTGTGCTGTGTTGAGTAATACTTTTGCTTGCACATTTTCATCAATACTATTGACAATCATTCCAATTGCAGTAGCTGATTTTAGCAAACCATTGGAAAGGATTTTTTCTCCCCTTTTAGTCATTACATCGTGTAAAGAAATAGATTTTAGAGCTAACTCAAAAGTTGAATCTTGAATGTCAGTTAAGGATAGTTTTTTCATTATTTCCATTAGTATCTGATAATTTTAAATGCGCCTTTATCTAATTTTGCTTCTATAAAAGCCTTTAATTTACTTTCTTCGTCTTCCAATTCTTTTCTTTTCTTTTTAAGGGCTTCTTCACTCCAATTTAACAATAGAACGTTCAAAGTATCCAATTCAGTATCAAAGTCGGATTCGATTGCTTTGGAAATACCAAATTTTACCAAATCAGGAAACAATACTTTCAACTCTTCTTCCAGTGATCCATAAGGAATCGAATCACTTTTAATATTGTTTAAGGATGTTTGTAAGTCTTCAATTTCTTTTTCTTGATTGGATTTAATAAGATTTAATTCATCCTCTAGTTGTTTTATTTGTAGGGTTACTTTATCTGTATTTTTAGGAGGGTCTTTTAATTGTAAAATTTTCAAATCACAATTTTCAGCAAATTTATGATCCTTGAATTCATCTCTAAATTTTTGG
>JAHDGP010000053.1:1082-11906 GCA_020627525.1 Bacteroidota bacterium | reverse complement strand
AATGTATTGCTCTGGAACGATGGTTACTTGTAAAATATCTATAGAATCTGTTTTTTCCATGGACCAATCAATCATTTGAATGTCTTCTTTTTCAAAAACATCTGTAATGTAGCTTTGCAATTCATTGTCTTGATTGATTTTACCTAAAATTTTAGTCATTTGAATAAAACTAGGAATGATTAAAACAATGGCAGAGATAACCATAATCACTGCCGACCTTTGTCTCTCTTTCTTATTTACATAAGTTCTGTAAGGGAAATTTAGTAGACGAACAATTATGTAAGTTGCTAGGCTTACAAAAGTAGAATTTAGAAAAAACAAATAAAAGGAGCCCCAAGCAATTTCAAAGTTTCCATTTGCGATACCGAAACCCGTTACGCAAAGCGGAGGCAATAATGCTGTTGCAATGGCAACCCCTGGCACTGCATTTATTAAGTCTTTTCTGGTGATTGCAACAATACCTGCAATTCCACCAAAAAAGGCAACCATTACATCCAAGAAAGTAGGCGAGGTACGTCCTGCTATTTCTGAAGTTAAACTACCGAATGGGCTAAAGGAAAAGTAAATAACGCTGGTAATCAAACTTACGACGATGGCAATAAGAAAATGTCGAATTGACAGCCACAAAGTTTTTCTATCATTTATACCAATCGACAATCCAATTCCAAGAATGGGAGACATCAATGGCGATATCAACATCGCTCCGATGATAACAGCAGGTGAATTTGTATCCAGACCGATAGAGGCGATGAAAATGGCGCAGATAAGCAGCCATACATTGGCACCTTTTGTCTCAATATTTTTATGAATTTTTTCTACAGTTCCCTTTCTATCCAGACCATCTTTCAGGTCAAGGATTTGTGCGAAAAAATCAATGGTAGCCTCCCAAGTAGATTTCTTTGGAGCTGTAGTTTTTGAAGTGGGTTTTATGGGTGTTTCTGACACAGGTTTTCGTTACTAAGTTATTTCTTTTTGGTTTTAATTTCGTTTAGAATCTTTTCAAGCAATTTATCAGAAATTCTAAAATTGGTATTTTGTATTTTATTAAAAGTATCAACTGCGTCAATATGATTTTCTATGGCAGCTTTAGCAATAATTCCAACTGTACCAATTATATTTAAATTTGCTGATTTAGCAAACTTTCTTGCTTTTAAATCATCAAGTATTAGTAAATGTTTTTCTGTTTCAAGAGCTAAGGCTATAGCACTTGATTCTCCAAGATCTAGCTGATTGTTAATAGACCTTACAAGTAATTCATTAGCTTTATTTATCTTAATCCAATTAGGTAAGTTATTATTAAATTCCAATTGAATTTGTGGTGTAATTACAATATCAGAAAATAATACGTTTAGTACATCTAACTGTTGAATTTTTGTAAAAATAATAAGGCAACTAGTATCTGCAATAATGATTTTGTTATGCATTTTGTACATCTATTAAAATATCCTCTTCATTATTGCCAAAAATAGAGTACCCAAAATTTCCAATTGTTTCTATAAAAGCTCTTTTGGAAATACCAACCATTTCTGCAGCTTGCCCACTTGTTAGTTTTTCTCTTTCATATAACTCGCCAGCAAGTATCATTTTCGCTTCAAATTCTGTCAATTCACTTAGGTTTGGTAATTTTAGTACAATAGTCATATTATAAATTTAAACTTCTTTTTTAATATCTATATAAGAGTATGCTTAAAATTGAATTTTGAGTTAGAATTTAACTCAAACATCCCTAAAACCCTAACATATCTTTCATCGTAAAAATTCCCTTTTTACCAGAAAGCCACTCGGCAGCTTTGATGGCGCCATCTGCAAAGCCCTCTCTACTATGGGCAGTATGTTTGATTTCTATGTCATCAATTTTTGAAGAATATTTCACAACATGCGTCCCTTTAACGTCCTCTATTCTGTTAGATTTAATACCTAATTCATTGTCGTTGTAGGCATTTCCGCTTACCCATTCACTTTTGCGTTTCAAATTCCAAGTAATGTCTTCCGCTAAAGTGATCCCCGTTCCGCTAGGTTTGTCTTTCTTCGTTGTGTGATGGGTTTCCTCTATCTTAACATCGTATTTCTCATAATTATCCATCATTGAGGCAAGCTTTTTATTTATCTCAAAAAAGATGTTTACTCCAATGCTAAAGTTAGTTGAATACAAAATACTTTGATTTTTTGATTCGCACATCTCTTTTACATAATTCATTTTTGTGTACCAGCCAGTCGTTCCAACAACAACAGGGATATTGGCTTCAAAACATTTTTCAATATTGCCAATAGCAGCATCTGGCGTTGAAAACTCTATGGCAATATCCATTTCTGAAAGTGCATTTGTACTAAACGAATGGGCATTTGCTGAATCGCTTCTCAATGCAACTTCGTGCTTTCTTCCGTATTTCGTTTTGATTAGATCATCAATGGTTTTACCCATTTTTCCATATCCCAATAAAGCAATTTTCATATTTAAAATTTTAAAGACATTGATAAACCATAAGAAGTAGGTCGTTGTGCTGAAGGCTCAATAAATGGACTTATTTCCAATGAAAGGTCATCCAACATTTCCTGATCAAACTCATATAAATGACCATCAACGGTTGCATCTATAATATTTAACAAATACCAAGCAGTTGTAAAAAATATACTCAATTCAAATCTGTTGCGGTACAAATCTCTCCTTCTCAACAGTTCGTCAGAATTGTCAAGATTGAAAGTGTTTTTTATAACAAAGTCATCAATTTGATATTCGGGATCGTCTATAAAGACATAAGCATCTGTAAAGGCATCCATTTTTCTAAAATTATCATAAAGAAAATATCCTCCAACAGCAAATCCACCATAAACAATAGGCACCTTCCATTTCTTTTTGTTATAAACCTGCCCCCATCCAGGTAGTACGGCAGACCTATATGCCGCAATTACGGGAGAATGTGGACGGTTGTTTTTCTTTTTTAAAGCACTTGTATAAGCATCCAACAAGTTGAAGCTATAAATGACAATTGTACCAGCAAGTGCGAGGTTGTACTTTCTTTTTTTATTGATCCTTGCATTTAGCAATTCAGAATCGGTGAATTGAGGATATTCAATTGGTAATGTTGCATCAAATCTATTTTTATACGCTTTGTTAAATTTAGAGTGATCAATACCTTGCTTTACAGTGTAAATTAGTCCAGATGTGAATAAGCCTGCAAAAATGGGCGATTTGTAAATTTGATTATTATTCCATTGACCTAAGCCTGGGTAAATTGCAGAAAGCCCCAGTGATTTTTGAGGGCTTTTTTTCCCATTCTTTGCTTTAGATGGATCAGTTGTTTCTTTTAATTTAAGGCTGGTTGAATCATTTGATAATGAATCTAATTGAATGTTTAAACTATCAGAATCCACGGTAAGTGAATCAGTAAGTTGAATGTTTAAACTATCAGAATCAACGGTAAGTGAATCAGTAAGTTGAATGTTTAAACTATCAGAATCCACAGTAAGTGAATCAAGCTGAATTTTTAAACTATCAGAATCCACAGTAAGTGAATCTTGACTAAAAATATTGTTTGGCAAACACCAAAGTATAAACAATATGCAACATATTTTTCTAAGTTGAAACATACTTCTATAACGAAAAAAATGCTGGAAATTTATTGCAATAAATCTAAAATTCGGTTAAAATCTGATTCTGAAATGAAAGGAAAGCTCACTTCCCCTTTTCCTGTCTCTTGATTTACACGAATAACAACCCTTGTTTCAAATTGTTCTGACAGTTCTCTTTGAACTTTTTTAAACTCAACGGGAAGTTTTGAAGAAGGTTTTTTAGAATCAACTTTAGGTTTTGGGTTTTTGTATTGTTGAATGAGTTGCTCCGTTTTTCTTACTGAAAGTTTGTGCTTAATGATTTGCTTATAAACTTCCATTTGCAAAATCAATTTTTCTTCTAATCCCAGCAAAGCTCTTGCGTGACCCATCGAAATTTTATTGAGCTTCAATGCCAATTGTATTTCAGGCGGAAGCTTTAGTAATCTGATAAAATTACTGATGGTTGAACGATCTTTAGACACTCTTTTTGCCAAGTCGTCGTGAGTCAATTCAATTTCTTCTAACAACCTTTTATAAGTAATAGCTACTTCGATTGCATTTAAATCTTCTCTTTGGATATTTTCAATCAATGCAATTTCTAGCATTTCTTGATCATTGGCTGTTCTAATGTAAGCCGGAATTTTTTCAAGACCAGCAACTTTTGAGGCACGCAATCTTCTTTCACCAGAAATCAGTTGGTACGAACCATCACCCATTGAACGAACGGTAATGGGTTGAACAATACCATGAATTTTTATAGATTCAGACAACTCTTTTAATCTATCTGGATCAAAATCTTTTCTAGGCTGATATGGGTTTACTTCAATTTTACTTAAAGGAATTTCAGAAATATTTGAGCTAACTGTTTGATTTATCCTATCTGTCGGAAGAGCAGGTGGCTGAGTCAAACTATTTGGTTGATCAATATTAATATCATCCATGTTGCTACTAAAAATAGCATCTAATCCCTTTCCTAATCCTCTTTTTGTCTTTTTTGCCATAGCCTAGCTGATTTTAACTGGTCGGTTTTTCGTTCACTTTTTGTTTAATGATGAGTTCTTTTGCCAAATTTAAGTGATTTGTAGCTCCTTTACTATTTATATCATACATTATGACCGTTTTACCAAAACTCGGAGCTTCGCTTAATCTTACATTTCGATGAATTATTGTATCAAAAACCAAGCCTTTGAAATGTCTTTTCACTTCTTCGACCACTTGATTTGATAATCTAAGTCTTCCATCATACATTGTTAATAGTATACCTTCGATTGCAAGCTGAGGGTTCAGCCTAGTCTGAACAATTTTGATGGTATTGAGTAATTTACCCAACCCTTCCAATGCAAAATACTCACATTGAACAGGAACAATAATTGAATCGGAGGCTGTAAGAGCGTTTATGGTAATCAAACCCAAAGAAGGGGCGCAATCAATTATGATATAATCAAATTCTTCGGCAATCTCTTTGAGAGCCTTTTGCATAATATACTCCCTATTCTCATAATTAATAAATTCAATTTCAGCACCTACCAAATCAATATGCGAAGGTATGAGAGATAGGTTGGGAGATTCTGTTTCAATTATGCATTCTTTTACAGAAACCTTATTTATCAAACATTCATAGATAGAATTCTCAACATCATTAAGGTTTACACCAACACCAGAGGTAGAATTGGCTTGTGGGTCGGCATCAATCAATAATACTTTGCTATCTAGTACTCCAAGACTAGCAGCAAGGTTTACTGATGTAGTAGTTTTACCGACTCCACCTTTTTGGTTTACAATTGAAATTATTTTTCCCATTAGATTTAATTCGTTAGTAAGCAGTCATTATTTGAACAAAATAACATTGATCAGAACATAAAATTTACTAAAGTTCAATAGTTTGTCCAATTTCTGGCAATATAAGTTCTTTTCCTTTAGCTTTAAAAGTCTCAATCGCTTTTTCTTTATCAATTTTTATATATCCAAATGTATCATAATGAACGCCTACGATTTTATCGCACTCGATAAATTCAGCGGCGATCACTGCATCAGCAATGCCCATTGTAAAGTTATCTCCAATTGGTAAGACGGCAAAATCCAAATTTGACCACATTGGTATTAATTTCATATCAAAGGTCAATGCCGTATCTCCCGCATAGTAGAAATTACCTTGATCAGAGTTAACTAGAAAACCACCAGGGTTGCCACCATAGCTTCCATCAGGTAACATACTTGAATGAATGGCATTTGTATATTTAACATTTCCAAAACTGAATTTCCAACTTCCACCTTGATTTATTGGATGTGCATTGGTATATTCATATTTGCTACCGTACCAGCTTACAATTTCATAATTTGATACAATTTTAGCATCGTTATTTTTAGCAATTGTCAAAGCATCAGCAATATGGTCTTCGTGACCATGTGAAAGCAGTACATAATCTGCTTTTATATTATTTACATTTATTTCTTTTGCCAGCTCATTTGGAGTAATAAATGGATCAAACAAAATATGCTTTCCATTGATCTCTACTGCAAAACATGCATGTCCAAAAAATGTTAATTTCATCGTTTTTGCACAAAGATACAAAAAGAACATTATCCCTTGAGAATGTTGACTTAATAAGTATCTGATTTATCAGTAAAGATGTTTCAAAAAAATTAAGGTGTAAATCATTGTCATTTTGGAAACGGACAATGATTTTTATCAAAGCTTTTTGAAAATTTTAGAGAAAAGAATCAAACTGTTATTTATACAACATCATTGAGATTCACAAATTATTCTATTTTTGCATAGAATTAAAATCAAAATAATGATAACAGTAATATCTGGAACAAACAGAGATGGAAGTAATACCAGAAAAGTAGCCAAAGTATATGAAACATACCTTAAATCTTTAGGTGAAGAAGTTAAGTTTTGTGATTTGTGTGAAATGCCTTTGGATATGTTGAAAAATGATATGTATGGCAATCCTTCTGAGCTGTTTGCAAAATTCCAAAATGAATTGATTGTACCCGCTAAGAAATTTGTAATGGTACTTCCCGAATACAATGGAAGTTTTCCAGGTGTATTTAAGCTTTTAATAGATGCTTGTGATATTGGAGCTTCCTTTTATGGTAAAAAAGCTTTATTAGCAGGTGTAGCAGCTGGTCGTGCAGGCAATTTGAGAGGTTTGGACAATTTGACAAATATGTTGAATTATATTAAAGTTGACGTTCTACAGAATAAGTTGCCGATTTCAGGTATAAAAGGTTTGTTAGATGAAAATGATGAATTCAACCATGAAGACACCATTGCTTTGATTAAAGCACAAGTAGATCAATTTTTAAAATTTTAATAAACTGTGTTGCAATAAAGAACACATTAGAAATAAAACTTATGAAGCAATTAAACATTGGATTAATCAGAGAAGGCAAAACACCACCAGATTCAAGAGTTCCGTTGACACCCAAGCAATGTCGCTTTTTGATGGATAATTATGATAATGTCAAAATTCTGGTACAGAGTTCTCCTGTTAGATGCATTAAGGATGAAGAATATCTTGCTGAAAATATTGAAATTGTGGAGGATATTTCTGTATGTGATATTTTACTAGGAGTTAAAGAAGTGCCGATTGATCAATTGATACCCTCCAAACATTATTTCTTTTTCTCTCATACCATCAAGGAGCAACCTTATAATAAAAAGTTGTTACAAGCTGTTTTGGAAAATAAAATTTGTTTGACAGATTATGAGACATTGAGAAACCCAAGAGGCAATAGAATTATTGGTTTTGGAAGATATGCTGGTATAGTGGGAGCGCATAATGGTGTCCGTGCATACGGTTTAAAAACTAAAACTTTTGAATTAAATGCGGCACACAAATGCCTTGATTTTGAAGCCATAAAAGAAGAATACAAAAAAACAAAATTCCCTCCTCTTAAAGTTGTAAATACAGGCAATGGAAAAGTTGCCAATGGAGCATTGGAGACATTGGAGGCATTGGGTTTTAAAAGAGTGACAAGTGAAGCCTTTATCTCTGAATCGTTCGACGAGCCTGTTTTTGTACATTTAAACTATAAGGATATGTATAAACACAAGGATACGGGTGTTTATGATAAAAATGATTTTTACAAAAATCCACAAGATTATGTTTGTGACTTTGAAGCATTTACAAAAACTGCGGATGTATTTGTTAATGGCATTTATTGGGATAATGATGGACCTGTCTATTTCACTAAAGAACAAATGAAAGATGCATCTTTTAATATTAAGGTGATTGCCGATGTTACATGTGATATTGCGCCAGAATCTTCTGTTCCTTCAACATTGAGAGCGTCGAAAATCGGTGATGATGTTTTTGGTTATGATCCACATTTGGAAAAAGAAGTAGCTGCATTTTCTGAAAACTGTATTGATATGATGACTGTTGATAATTTGCCTAACGAACTGCCTAGGGACGCTTCTAATGATTTTGGTGGAATGTTGATTGAAAATGTGATAGAAGAATTAATGAAAGATCAAAGCGACATAATTGATAAGGCAACAATTGCGAAGGATGGGGCATTGACGGAGTATTATCAATATTTGACGGGGTATGTTGGAGGTAATGAATAATGTTGAATGTAGAGTGCATAATGGCAAATGAATGATAAATAATAATACAGAGAGAATAATGTTGTATGATCTAGGAATTTACACTTTGTCCAATCAAGAAATTGGCCATACTCCTAAACCGTCAACTCCGACTCTGTTATCCCCATTAGAACTGAATGTGAACCCATTAAAAATTTATCTACTGCCGTAGCAGCTTCTCGCCCTTCAGCAATTGCCCAAACGATCAAGGATTGCCCCCGTCGCATATCGCCTGCAGCAAAAACTTTAGGGACCGACGTTTGAAAAAGATCGGTCTCTACATTCTTTTTATCTGTAATACCAACGTCAAGGTCTTCAAGCAAGCCATCAAGTTGCGGATGCGCAAAACCAATAGCAATAAATGCATAATCACAAGGGATGATTTGTTGGCTTTCTGCCACTTCTTGCATCGAATATTCCCCTTGATCATTCTTACCCCATTCTACATTCACTACTTCAATACCAGAAAGGTTTGTTCCATCTTCTGAGACAAAACGTTTGGTTAAGATGGCCCATTTCCGATCACATCCTTCTTCGTGAGAACTCGAAGTTTTTAGAACAAATGGCCATTTGGGCCAAGGGTTACTGTCTGTTCTATTTAAAGATGGCTTATTCATTAGTTCTATTTGCATAACAGATTTTGCTCCCAGTCGATTCGAAGTACCAACACAATCAGCACCTGTATCGCCACCACCAATTACAAGAATTCTTTTTCCATCAATATCAAAATTTGAATTACCTTTTCTGCCTGTAGCAATATTTTTATTATTGCTTTCCAAAAACTCCATTGCAAAATGAACGCCTTTCAAATTTCGACCTTCAATATTTAAGTTTCGTGGAACAGTTGAGCCACCGCATAAAACAACAGAGTCATAGATTTGTAGCAATTTCTCAGCTTTAACATCTTTTCCTACTTCACAATTACACGTAAAATTGATTCCCTCTTCCTCCATTATTTTTAACCTTCTGTCTATTACATTTTTCTCCAATTTAAAGTCGGGTATTCCATACCTCAACAAGCCACCAATGCGATCATTTTTTTCAAACACAGTAACTGAATGTCCAGCCTTGTTTAACTGATCAGCCGCTGATAAACCTGCTGGACCTGAACCGACAACTGCTACTTTTTTTCCAGTTCTTTTTATATTTAATTGTGCATTTACCCATCCTTCTGAAAAAGCTTTTTCAATGATTGATTTTTCAATAAATTCAATAGCAATAGCATCATTGTTTATGCCTAAAACGCAAGCTGCCTCGCAGGGTGCAGGGCAAAGCCGACCAGTGAATTCAGGAAAATTATTGGTTGATTGTAATAACTGAAATGCCAGTTTCCAATCTTCTCTAAATACAGCATCATTAAAATCAGGAATTAAATTTCCTAAGGGGCAACCTGAATGGCAAAAGGGTACACCGCAGTCCATACATCTAGCAGCTTGTTCTTTTTTAAAACTTTCTTTAGATGCTTCATAGAACTCATTAAAATGACCAATTCGTTCTGTTACTTTTTGTGTAGTAGGTAACTGTCTATTGTACTTTTGAAATCCTTTTATGTCGCCCATTTTTTTGGTTTTTTGCTTGAAAATCTTCTTGAAACTTAAGATGCGTTTATACTTGTGTTGTTCGCACTTTTCATTTTTTCTAATACCGCTTTGTATTCTTTGGAAATTATTTTGATGAAATGCTTATTGTTGGTATACCATTCATTTAAAATGTCCAATGCCTGACTACTAGAAGTATATCTGAAATGATTTTTTAGCATTGTTCTAATCTCTTTCAAATCTTCTAAGTCGGGTGTTTCAATATTCACCATGGACTTATTTATTTGACTGGTTTTGTCTTCATTGGCTTGATAAATATAGGCAATCCCTCCGCTCATTCCTGCTCCGAAATTTTCGCCATAATCGCCAATTATCAAAACTCTGCCACCTGTCATATATTCACAACCATTGTCACCAATTCCTTCAATGACTGCATTTGCTCCTGAGTTTCTTACAGCAAATCTATCGCCTGCCATTCCACAAAAATAAGCTTCTCCTAAGGTGGCACCATAAAGACAAACATTTCCTGCAATAACATTTTTTGCTGGATTGAAAACAACTTTTTTGTTTGGGACTAAAATTAATTTGCCACCACTCAAACCTTTACCAACATAATCATTACTTTCTCCTGTAAGCTTAAATGAAACGCCCTTTGCTAAAAATGCACCAAAACTTTGACCTGCCGATCCTTTAAAAGAATATTGAATAGTATCATCTGCTAATCCTTTTGATCCATATCTTTTTACCAACTCATTTGACAGCATTGTTCCAACGGCTCTGTCGGTGCTTTTAATTTTAAAACTAGCACTGCAAGCTTGTCTTTTTTCAATAGTATTGGAAGCAAGCTTAATCAATTTTCGATCGAGAACGGCTTCCAATTTGTGATCTTGTTTTCTAGTATTAAAACTATAATATCCTTTATCTGTTTTTGCTTGAAATAAAATTGGAGAAAGGTCTAAGTTGTTGGTTTTCCAATGACGATTTTCCTTGTCAATTTTTAATAAATCTGCACGACCAACCAATTCATTAACCGTTTTAATTCCAACTGACGCCATAATTTGCCTCAAATCTTCAGCGAGCATTTTGAAGAAATTGACGAGGTGTTCTACTTTACCATTAAATTTTTCTCTTAATGAT
>JAHDGP010000053.1:0-1072 GCA_020627525.1 Bacteroidota bacterium | reverse complement strand
GCAAGTATTTAGATGACATTTTCGCATCATTATACAACCTTCAACCACCAATGCGGCAGTGGCAATTCCCCATTCTTCAGCGCCCAACATGGTAGCTATCGCCATATCCCTTCCCGTTCGAATCTGTCCATCACATTGAAGTACAACACGATCACGAAGTTTGTTTTTTACCAGTGTTTGATGCGTTTCAGAAAGCCCCATTTCCCAGGGTAATCCTGCGTGACGGATGGAGGATAAAGGCGAGGCTCCTGTGCCTCCATCGTGTCCAGAAATTAAAATATGATCTGCGTGAGCTTTGGTTACTCCAGATGCAATTACACCTACTCCAGTTTTAGATACAAGCTTTACAGAAATACGAGCTTTTCGATTGGCATTTTTTAAATCAAAAATTAGTTGTGCTAAATCTTCAATGGAATAAATATCGTGATGGGGTGGTGGCGAAATCAAGCCAACACCTGGCGTGGCGTGACGGACACGTGCAATATTTTCGTCTACTTTATGTCCTGGCAATTGACCACCTTCACCTGGTTTTGCACCTTGAGCCATTTTAATTTGCAACTCCTCAGCATTGCTTAAATAATTCATTGTGACACCAAATCTACCAGAAGCGACTTGTTTTATTGCTGATCGTTTCCAATCGCCATTTGCTAATTTTTTGAAGCGATTTTCATCCTCACCACCTTCGCCACTATTGCTTTTGCCACCAATTCTATTCATAGCAATTGCCAAAGTTGTGTGCGCTTCTTCACTAATCGAACCGAATGACATCGCACCAGTTACAAACCTTTTCAGAATATTCTCAACCGATTCTACTTGTTCAATTGGAATGGATTTTTTTGTTTTGTCAATGCTGAAAAAACTTCTAAGCGTTGATGCATTTTTTTCTGTCTTATCAATTTCGGTCGTATATTTTTTAAATAAATTGAAGTCATTTAATCTAGTAGAATATTGAAGTAGGTGAATTGTTTTTGGATTAAATAAATGATACTCTCCATTTTTCTTCCATTGATATACAGATGCATCTGGTAAACTTGTTCTGTCCTTTTTTGCGAAAGCCAATTTATGTTTTGCA
>JAHDGP010000052.1 GCA_020627525.1 Bacteroidota bacterium | reverse complement strand
AAGCCATGTTTTAAATGAATCTCGCCCAAATACAATTTTTACTTCTTTGTTTAAAATTCCTTTGATAATCCGTTTCGCTAATTCTTCTGGTGGAGTGGTGAGGTATTTTTCAGCAAATTCTCCTTCAGCAATGTTCGTCTTGATACCTCCAGGGTGTACACAAATAATCGTTATTGGTGATTGATGAAATTCGACAGCCAACGATTCTGTATAACCACGTACTGCAAATTTACTGGCACAATAAGCAGTACTTTTGGGTGTACCAATTAATCCAAAGATGCTGGAAATATTTACAACTGCTCCCTCATTATTGGCTACCAGTTGAGGCAAAAAAGAGTTACAGCCATTTAGCACACCAAAGAAATTTATGTCCATTACCTTCCTATAATTTTCGGTACTCATCTCATAAGCAGGCACAGAATCTCCAGCTATTCCTGCATTGTTTATAATTACATGTGCATCCCCCCACGCTCTTTTTATATTTGCTGCAAAATCCTCCATTGATTCTTTATTTGAAACATCAAATACAGAGGGTAAAATGTGCTGGATATTAGCAGCTTTTAAAATCTCAATTGTTTCGTATAAGCCTTGTTTGTTAAAATCGTTCAAGGCAAGTTTTGCACCTTTTTGACCAAATGCTCTTGCTAAAGCTCTTCCAATTCCTGAACCAGCACCTGTGATCACAACGATTTTATCTTTAAAATTTTTCATAAATTTTACTTTAAGGGCCTAATGAATTTTGGATATTTTTAGGCTTAATCAGAACTGAAGTTAAAGTAAAAATAATGTATTATGTGTCTTTAGTATTTAATTTTGCTATGAAACAGGAATATTTGTTTAAAGCGTGTTGGAATTTGAGCTTTGGAATTGGCACAAAGGCATACTTTGAAAGTACATACAAATTTTGCTAAAAAATGTCGTTTGTAAATTTGGAATGAATGGTAAATTATTTGATCAATCAGAACTAGACCTAGTTCTTTATTTTTTTTATGATCTCTAATGCTTTAGTTACATTGGTTTGAAGTTGTGCATATTTTTTGTCCAATATCAGATTTTTTGATAACAGTTTGGAGCCCAGTCCAACACAGCTTGCTCCTGCATCAAACCAGGCTGAAAGATTTTCCTCTGTAAGATCCACACCACCCGTAGGCATAATTTTAGTCCACGGCTGAGGCGCTTTGATTGATTTGATAAATTTTGGACCATACACACTACCAGGAAACAATTTTACAATTTCGCAACCCAATTCTTCAGCCTTGCCAATTTCGGTTAAAGTGCCACATCCTGGTGCCCAAAGCACTTTTCGTCTATTGCAGACAATAGCCACATCAGCTCGTAAAGAAGGGGTTACCACAAAGTCGGCTCCACATTGGATGAAAAGCGCAGCAGTACCAGCGTCTGGCACAGACCCTACTCCAAGTGCCATTCCCGTCAATTCGCTTTTTACAAATTTGCTTAACTCAGAAAAAACTTCATGTGCAAAAACTCCACGATTGGTAAATTCTAGTAGTCTTGCTCCACCATCATAACAAGCTTTGACCACATTTTTACATACAGTTATATCTGCATTGTAAAACAAGGGCACCAAACCTTGTTCTTCCATTAATTGTATAACTTTGATTCTTTCCATTGTTATCTAGATACACGTCCGCTTTTATCACCAGACATTAATTTTTCTACTTCTTCTACAGACACAAGATTAGCATCCCCTTTTATTGTATGCTTTAAGCAAGAGGCTGCAACTGCAAAATCCAATGCTTTTTGCCCCTAATTTAAAAAAAAGCCCCTCATCAGTGTAAGCACTTTCGCGCTCTACCCCATCTTGACCAATTGGTACAAATAAGTTCTTGACTTGTTCTGGCATATCTGACCGTTTTGCATATTCAGAGGAGAGGAGATTTTTAGTAAATGTTTTGGTTTCGCTTCCTTCACTTTCAAATTTCAGGTGCATTATGCCATCCTTAATTTCTACCTCATAGCTAAACTCTTCGCCCAATGCTATACCGTCTTTGGGTTCTGGCGGATAAATGTTTGCCTCAGTCCCGACATCAGAAAAGTCATAACCCCAAACAGGGTAAGAATAATCCCACCGTCCTGAATTATCCTCACCAGTAGTATTGATTTCATAATTCCAAAAGACAGATCCTTTCTTATGACCAGGAAATTTTTTGTAGAATATTTTTAGCGGTTCATTCTCATGTCCATCGGCACTGTGAATCTGACCAACGACGACAGAATAAGTAGCGGCAACACGAGCATCACCCGTATTTGCCACATTCATTACTTTAAGTGTAGCCTTCAATTTAGCATCCGCCATTGGAGACCATTTTTTTAATTGAGCCAACTCTGTTCTTGTATTGTTTGAAGTTCCATGGGTGTTCCCTGCATTGGGTGTTTTAAAAACTACCCAATCTCTGTTATCATCATGGATGGTATAAAAGAAATCTTTATGTTCAAAATTGGTTGCCTGGCCCGCATTAGAACCATCCCCTAAGATTAAATTCCAATGATTAAAAAATGGTATAACGTCGCTTGGATAATTCGCTTTAGCTAAATTTTCAGTAATGCCGTTAGCATTTTCCTTTTTATTTAGAACACTACAGCTATTAAATATCAAAAAGGTGCTAGTAAGTAAGAGATAAAGAGCTATTATTGGTGTAGATATTTTTAAGTTCATATTAAAATGTGATATTATAGATTATTTAGAAATAATGAATATGCTGTAGGTCAAAACGGATCAGCAGCCGTTGCTAATTTATTTATCTTGCATCCCTAAATATCTGATTAAGTTAAATCTTATTTGAATCCACAAAGTGATCTTAATTTTTGAAAATCTATCTTTTACTACGGAAAAATCAAAATCAGCTAATTTCAAATATAGCAATTTTTTCTAATCTTGGATCATCCTTTTTGAAATAGTGATTTCTTGATTTATAGGCTCTTCCCAAATTAAATTGGACCTACTCAAGAAAATAGTTTATTTTTGTATCAAAGCTATTTATTGTTTTAATTGATTTTCTCTTCATTTTGAAACAATAAAATATCAATTGCCCTTTTATTATAAAACATCACTCTACTAATTATGGAATTGGGATTTCTATTCCTACAATTAAACAAGACTAATGAACACCTCAAAGCAATTGAGTAAAAGTATTTTCATTTTATTAATAATGATATTCAGCAACCTCTGTCAAGCACAACTGGTTGAGTTGATAATTGAAGTGAGAGCAGACGCAAACCCAAGTGAAATATCTTGGACTTTGTATGACAACGACAATAATGTTGTTATAACTGATGATGAACAAATTATTGATCCTTTTGAATTATATTCTAAATCGGTATCTGTTGATGTGACTGATTGTTTTCGGTTTGAAATAAAAGACACAGGTGGAGACGGAATTGTTAGTCCAGGTAGTTATAAAGTTAAATACGATGGTGAATATATTTTTGACGCTTCAAATAATTTTTCCACTATTGCAGAACATTATATCAATTGCCCTCAAATTGGAAATTCCTGTATAAATGCAGAACCTGTATACCTAAATGAAATGCGGAGTCCTGTAAGAGAAAACAATTGGTATGTATACAATTCACCTACAGATATTTTTATAAACATAAATACTTGTGCGAACATTGACAATTCACTTGAAACACTAGACAGTGATATTTGGGTTTATGATTCTTGTCCAACCAACTTATCTGACGGTCCAGAAGGTGCTTTGACATTCATTGCGGAATATCCAACTTGTGCGCCTGCTGCTGCTCTGTTAGGATTTAAAATAACAGCCAATAAAGATTATTATATCAGGGTCAAAACGCACGATTTAAATTGGCTCAATGACCTCATTGTTCAATTTACAAAGGCACCTGATCGTTATGGTTGTACCAATCCGCAAGCTTGCAATTTTGACCCTTTTGCTAATGTAGAAGACAATAATTGCATTGTTGAAGAATGCCTTCCCGACTTGGCTATTCTTCAAACAAACCTTTACTATTCTGTTTTGCTTGACACCATTACCAATAACGATGAATGCTATATAGAAGAAGGTTGTTTGACTGGAATGGGCTTAAGAGATATTGTGAGATTTGAGACGGCAATTGAAAATGTGGGAGATGCAGATTATGTTATTGGGGTTCCATCAGATAATCCAGATGCGTTTTCAAATGACAATTGTCACGAACATTGGCATCAACTGGGTTATGCTGAATATTTGTTATACGCAGGAGCAGGAGAACCCCAGCCCATTGGATTTAAAAACGGATTTTGTGTTTTGGATTTGTTCTGTCCCGATCAAGATGATGTAAAATACCATTGTGGTTATATGGGACTTTCTGCTGGATGTAAAGACATTTACGACATCACGATTGATTGCCAATGGATAGATGTCACCGATGTGCCTGATGGAGATTACACCTTAGTTGCTCGTATAAATTGGACTGAGCAATTAGACCTCAGAGGAAAA
The DNA here is from genome assembly GCA_020627525.1 of Bacteroidota bacterium. Lineage (GTDB taxonomy): Bacteria > Bacteroidota > Bacteroidia > Chitinophagales > UBA2359 > JAHDGP01. Next base: position 11,207 of record JAHDGP010000052.1, on the reverse strand, counting down.
TCTGAATCCAACTATGAAAACAATTGGGCGCAAGTATGTTTTAATCTGGATAGAAGTTCAGGCAAATTGGTGCTAACCTTAAACGATGACTGTGAATCATATACTGATTGTTTTGGAAATGAATTCGGTCCTGCCGTCGTTGATTGTAACGGAGATTGTGGTGGTGGTGCCCATTTTGGCGACATTAACAATGACCTTTTATTGAATGATGCAGATATTACAAAATACTTGGAAGCAATTGCCTGGGACCAAGCGGTTGCTTCAACTTGCTTAGACCTTGATGGTAATGGTCAACTGAATATTTACGATGCCGCTTTGATGCGTGAATGCATAGAAGCGACGGAGGGCGAAACGGTGGCTGATCACAGTCACTGCCTATTCCCTGCTGGTTACACAAATGTCAACCAATCTGTTTGGGTACAATTGCAAGAGTTTGACGACAGCAATCAGTCTATCGACTTTGAATACTTTAGTCCAAGCAACGAATTGTTTGCTTTTGATGTATTATTTTCTGGTGTCAAAATTGCCAGTGTCGAACCTATGGCAAACTCAGAAATGGAAATATTTTGGAATGATAACAGGGTTATAGCAATGACAAAACCCAACAATCAACTTCCTAAAAACACAGAAATGAATGCACTTTTGAGCATCAATGTTTCAGAAGTTACGGATCAAGAAATTTGTATTGCAAATGTCAATGACATTGTAAATAAAAATTATGAAAAAACAGTAATTGGTTTTGGGGAGAGTTGCCGCTTTGCCCAAGTAACAGCACTTGACCAAATTGATCTAAATCCAGACTTAAAGCTCTACCCCAACCCAGCCGATGATGTGTTATGGTTGAACTTTAAGGACCTCCAAGAAATTGAAAAAGTAGAATTGATCAGTGCGGATGGCAGCATATTTAACCAAAATAAAAACAACGTTTCAAACACAGGAAAAATTGATACCAGCCATTTACCAAATGGTATTTACTTCTTAAAAATTGTAATGAATAATAAGCAGAGTATTTCAGGAAAGGTGTTGGTTAGTCATTGACAATTTTAGTATAAGTAAATAATAAAAAACCTCCTTCCGTACTTATTACACAAGTAGGTTTTGTTGTATATTGTGGTGTACATCCCAGTAAAAACCAATAAAATGAAATATACAGCGACACTATCAATTGCTCTTTTGCTTCTAACAATTTCTGTTTTGGGACAAACGATTGTTAAAATGGAAGACAATTCAGAAGCCACTCTGAAAAATTCTGGCGTTATAAAAGATCACAACAAAGTTACTGGCTATTATTTCTTTTATCAAATCAATGAACGCAGAAGAAAGGAGCGAATTTACTACCTGGATCTTTTTGATGAAGCAATGAATGTCATTTCAAAGAAAAAAATTGTTGGCTCCAAAACTTTGGAATTGATTAGCAGTGCCTTCAATGGAGAATATTTTATGTTTAAATACCTCGATAGCAAAGAACGCAAAGTCTATCACAAAATGTACAACAAGGAGGCGGAACTGATTGATATTGATACAAAAGAACTATCGAAGAAAGAAGCGAAAAGGTATTTATCAATGAATAATGAAAAAGCCAACTTGCCTGAAGTGTTTGCCATTTCTGATAAAGGATTTATTTCATACACTTATGCTAAAAATAATAAAAATGGTTACGAAATAGATTTCATCTCTAGTAAAGATGAAAAACTTAATTGGTCTGTTGTTTCAGATATAAATGCAAATATAAATAAGAGTGCCAGATTGTTGACTTTTAATGAAGATATTGTCATCAGCTTAATTAGCAATCAACCAACTTCCAATTCAAACTTAACAAATTTTCAGTTGCTTGCGAATAATATAAATTCAGGTGAAAAACATTTTAAAGTAGAAATTAAAGATAAAAATTACACCGTTGATTTAACCAATGGAAGCTTGCTAAAAGAAAGTGGTCAAATTTTATTGATTGGTGAATTTTATCCTCCAAACTCCGCCCCATCTAAAAAATCCAGCTTAGGACTATTTACTTATACAATGGATTTATCAGGAAAAATAATTGACCGTAAATATCACAATTGGAATGAAAACGACAAAGAAACAATTGCCATTGATGAAAAAGGAAAAAAGAAAAAAATGTCAATTTGGTTTCACGATTTTATTCAAACAGAAGATGGAGGTCTAATTGCAATTGGTGAAAAATACAGAAAAGCCATTGACGGTACTGCTGTTGCTATCAATATTTTTGAAATTATTTTGTTTGCTTTTTTAGGCGATTACTATTACACTTCAACAGAACCAATGACCAAAATCGTTATTGATGATATGTTGATTTATAAATTTTCTTCTGAGTTTGAATTAGATACTACCATTGTAATAGATAAATATCATAGAGATTTTGACCAAATGTATGGTGCTGGTTCAATGAGTGCATACGATGTGGGACAGTATATTTCTCAAATGGGCGGCTTTGATTATGCATTTACTCAATTAAACAAAAATGGAGCAAATTTTTCAGTCGTTTATATGGAAGATAAATACGAAGACAAACGATACTTTGAGACGGTCTGTGCAAGAATTAATTACGAAGATGGGCAAATTATAAAATATGAAACTGAGATGGATTTTTACAAAGACTCCGAGATTATAAACATATTCCCTTCTTCAGATAATTATATTTTATTTTCTGAATATTTTTATAAAGAAAAAGTACTTGAAAATAGATTCTTAAAGCTTGAGGAGAATAAGAAAATATTGCTTGAAAAGTAGTATTAATTATTCCAAAATAAATTTGAAAGATTCTTCACCCGTTTCATCATCCAGTCGAATTTCTGTTTTGTCAATCCCCCATTTTTTCAACGAAGATATTGAAACTTGATTTTCCTTATCTACTGTTGCAATTACTCTTTTTTTCCAACTGTGTTGATTTTCCTTTAACAAAGATAAGACCTCAGTCATAATTCCTTTTCGCCTTTCTTCAGGATGAACCATATAAACTACTTCCAATTCACCTTCATTGGTATTTTCAGTCTCCTTAAGTTCAAGATGTCCACACAACAAGTCATCTTTGTAAATGCCCCATAACCAAAACCAACGATCATCAGTTCTCTTATATATTTCAAACCCCGAATTAAAAAGTTTTCTTACATCCTCTTCTATTCCAGTTGCTCCTCCCATAAATTGAACTGAGGCTGGATCTAATGCAATCTCGACAAACCTATCTTCATCAGATTGGTCATACGGCTTAAGTGTAATTCTATTTTTCTTTAATATTGGCGGGTACATTTGTTATTATTGATCGATACAAAAGTAGTACACAATTGGCTACATCTTATAAATGTAAGAAACCCTACCACCTAAAGATTTGTAACGCTTTTCATTACTTATTGGGTAGTCCGCAATTCTCAAATCATAAGCCAATTTATTAATACTGCTTTTAAATTGTCCCTCTAATCTGATTGTGTGTTTTCTGGCAATATCCAAATCAAAGCCAGCAGAAAAGTTTACTATTCCAAAAAATGGTCCTGACTTTTCCTCTAATGGCAAAACTGCTACTGCTTCTGTTTGCTCAGCCATAGAAGAGGCCTCGCCTCTACTCTGTGCTTCGTCGAAAATATTACTGCCTTCAGACTCTAAATTTCTTGTATCTCGTGTATCTTCAAAAGATTCATAATTCGATGTTTCAGGAGCCGGATTGTAATCATTCGCATAATTTTCATCCACTACTAAATCTGTAACAAAAAAGTATTTTTCTTTTTTTGGAATATATACTGAATGCCCTCCACCAAGATGTGGACGGAACTTTTTATTTTTCCTAAAATTAAATCTCGCTAACAAAGGAATTTCAATAAAAGAATATTTTACCTGACTGTTTTCAATATTCCCTACTACATAGGGTACATTGTTTACATTTCTGGACTGAAAAGCTTTTTTAGTCAATATAAATGCAGTCTCCAAACTAAATACTTTGCCAAAATCGTATTGCACTAAAAGCCCTTGTGAATTTCCTACTCTGTTGTTGTTTACATTGTCAACATAATTCATTTCCCAAGAACCCAAAACCCCAATTCCCAAACCTTTAAAAAGAGGCTTTTTAACTTTTGGCAAATCCGTTAATTCCTGTTCAAAGTTTTTAGTTTGTAAGGCAATCAAATTTTCTTCAACCTCCACAAAATCTGTAAATTTACCTTCTAAAGACTCAATGGAATTTATATTATCAGCAACAACATCATTTGCTACCAAAGCATTTACAATATTTGTATTTTTAAATCTTGCATTTACTTCTGAATTTTCATTCTCTGCCAATTCATTATAAATTGCGGTCAATTCGATTTCTGAATCATTTTGAATTCCTTCATTCACATCTAAAGCGGCAACTTCTGCATTATCAATTACCACATCGGATTGCTCCTCTGCTGTTTGATTGTTTTTGTCAGAATCTTGTTCAGCCGTTTGAAGATCATTCTTCGAATCTTCAACTTGCTCCTCAACAGAATTGTTAGCAGGACTATTTATTTGATCGACAGTTCTTGAATTATTGTTTGTATTGTGCTTGCTATTTGGAGCTGCATTTTCAGCAGGAAGATCGCTATTTCGATCATTATTATTTTTCGGATTAGTAGAAGTATTTTCTACTTCCGCTTTTTGCTCTAGCTGTGTATCCTTCAAATTAGCAGGCTGTCCATTTGAAACATCAGCATTTCCCTCTTTTTCAATCTCAGCTTTTTTTACAATACTTTGATTTACTTGAATATTCTTATCGCTATTTATAGCCTTATTGTTCTTACTATCAATATTACCAAAGGAACTCACTCCTGCCTTTACATTGGAATTATTAGACTTTAGCTGACTGTTTTTATAAGCATATGAACCTATAATATAGCCAACTGCTAATACTAAAAACAAAGCAGAGAATGAATAAAAATATTTACTATATCTTGAAAAGAAATTACCTGGAACAGGGTGTTCTGCGTCTAGCATCGCATCCATTTCCTCCCAATGCAATTCATTAAATTCTGGTTCAAAATTTTTCAAACCAGCTTTAAATATATCGTCTATGTTATATTGCTCCTTCATTATAAAATTTGAGCTGATTTTATCATTTGTTGTAGTTTAGCTCTAGCCTTGGATAAATTAGACTTAGAAGTTCCTTCGCTGATACCTAATTTCTCAGCAATTTCTCGATGATTGTATCCATCAACTACATACAAGTTAAAAACGGTTTTATAGGCTGGGGACAATTTTTGAATGAGTTTCATAATTTCTTGCACTGACAAATCACTGCTGATGGTTTCATCATTGGAATAATCATAAACTTCAGTTATATCAATTTGGTTCCTATGTTTTTTGTATTTCCTGTAATGATCAATTGCATTGTTGATCATTATTCTGCGAATCCAGCTTTCGAGAGAGTGTGTAGCTTTATACTTTTGAATGTTCTTAAATACCTTCATAAAGCCCTCGTTAAGCATATCTTTTGCCTCTTCGTGGTCTTTAGCATAACGCAAACAAACTGACATCATCTTTCCGTAAAACAACTCGTAGAGTTGTTTTTGATAAAGACGGTCTCCACGGCAACAGCCATCGAGCAATTCATTTGCGCTTTCCAATGGTATTTTCAAAACTATATTCACCAATATGATCCCTTTACTTTCACAAACGCTGCTTCCTATAAAAGGGTTGGCTATTAAATTTTTAATTTTCTAGTATACTTAAATGGATTCATTCCATTCAAATTGACATTATATGTAATTCTTTTAAAGAATTTAGTACCTAAACTGGTATCAAAGTCTTTTGACCAAAATAACGGTACATTTATTCTAATATTATCCTCTAATAAACTGATTGATACGCCAAAATCATACAAAGTTTTAGTTGTATAAACACTTTCGCCATCTACAAAACCATCGAATACTTCTGGCGACAATCCTATATCTGCAAATAATCTAATAGGTAAATTACTATTGATCAACGGTATGCCTGATTCAATGTTTACCGCAAAAAGCCATTCAAAGTTTTTACCAATAGAAGAAGCCACTCTAAAACCTCCTGTATTATTGTAAATTTGTCGTCCCCAAAAACCATCAATTTCACTTCTTCCAAAGTAAACTTTCTCAAAATTTATATCATAAATCCCTGTTCCTGATAAATTTAAAAAGGCTCTTGGAAGATCTTTGGTCAAATCAGCAGATTCATTATCAAAAAAGTATCCACCAAAGACTCTAAAACTCAATTTACTATCATTGGCATATTTAAATGCGTATTTTGCCTCAGCAGTTCCAAGCATATACTCCGTTGCCTGTTGGAAAGATAAGTTAAAACCGTGAGGTCTTAAAATATTTGTATTATTATAAATTAACGAAACTTCATTCACATACCTATACTTGTCAAAATGATTAAGAGGTTTTAAGAATTTATCATCTAGTTCATCTGTGAATAAACTGATATGACGCAATCTGATAAATTTCTCAGCTGAGCTTCTTTTACTTTTTTCTTTTAACTGAAATTTAAGTTCGGGAACAATCCTTGAATAGCGGACCTCTCGCTCATCTGTGGTCTCCCCAATAGACCTAGAGGTATCTATTACATTGTCGTACATAAAAGATCTTCCTCCAACGCCAATTTCGATGTTTTTAAATGGTCCATTTTTAGGAAACAAATTGTATCGAATTTCACCCATTCCTACCAATGACTGAGACTTAAAACCAAACATGGGCGCAAGCGCATATGACAGAGGTCTACGAGGAGGCAGCATATCGTTATAAAAGACGGCTCCCAGCATAAATCCATCATACTTGTTAAAGCCCATTGTTGGATTGATGAATAATTGTTTTTTGTAGTTGTTTTCAAACTTAGGAATAATGCCAACTTCTAATCCTGCCTTTTTAAACAAACCTTTGGGCTTTAAAAAATTGTTGTGTCTGTCAAATTCTGGCAATTGCCTTTTATTGTCAATAACCAAATAGTCGTATTCCATTGATGGAAACAGTACTTCCTCTTGTCCATGAAAACCATCATACCAAATCGTTTTTATCGGCTTTTCGTTTTTGATAGCCGTAATTGGAAATGGTCCTGCTACATTGTGGTAGGGATGATTACGAACGGTAATTTTATCAAAATAATCATTACCAATTTTTTCTCCTTCCTTCTTAATTTTATACAACCAATAATTAACTCTTTTATCTGTTTCGATCAGCTCATCAAAAAACCAATCAATAGGTTTCTTAGATTCAGCTTCAAAAATTGCTCTTATATCTTCCGGATAAGGATGTTTAAATTCAAATTCTTTATAATATTTTCGAATGATTCTATCTAGTTCATCCATTCCCAAATAAGCTTCCAAATAATTGAACGCCAAAACTGATTTTAAATAGACAATATTACCATAGTTTGAATCCGTATAATCCATTGAGTGCAATTGGATTGGTTGATCATCTCTAAATCTCGCCTTTGATTGATATAAAATTTCATAATTATCTCTGGTTGTTTTACCTCCCCAACCTAACATTTCTGCTATTTCTGGTGGTAAACCAAATAAATCTTCAGTTACACCAGGATGGATTTCTCTAAAATACCTTTGTTCATAATAAGAATTTATTCCCTCATCCATCCACGGATAGTCTCTTTCATTGCTAGCCAATTGTCCATAAAACCAGTTGTGTCCAACTTCGTGAACGATTACTGTTTCTAGGTAAAGTGGTGTTTCAGACAAACCGATAATTGTAACATTGGGATACTCCATACCAGCACCAGCACTCAAGGCAGACTGTACAGCAGTTGCTTGTTTGAAAGGATATGGAGCTACTTTTTCAGAATAGAACTTTATCCCTTCTTTAATATATTTGGTTGCTTCTTTCCAGAGTTCAGCTTCTGTATTTGTAAACATCGCCCAAGCTGTAACTGTCTCACCATTTGTTATCTTAAAATCTTCTTTTAAAACATGGAATCGCTTATCTGCAAACCAAGCAAAGTCATGAACATTGTTTTGTTTATAATGTAATGTTTTAAATTTTGGGGAAGATGCAGGAAATTCTTCAGACAGCTCAAAGTTTTGAATCTTTGCCGTTTTTGCTGCCAAATCATTTAAAAAATTGATCTCCGATTCTGTTTGTAAGTCTCCTGTAGATCCGACAACATAGTTCTCAGGCAAAGTTATTTTTACATCAAAAGAACCAAATTCAGAGTAAAATTCTCCCTGACTTACGTAGGGCATTGGATGCCATCCATTTTGATCATAAACTGCTGGTTTTGGGTACCATTGAGTTATTTGGTAAGACTGACCAACTCGTCCTAAACGAGAAAAACTTTCAGGTATTTTTACCTTGAATGGCGTAGTTATATTAATGCTTTCACCTGACTTTAGAAGTTCTTGCAGTTCCAACTTTATGATATCTGGTTGATCCGTTTCCGTAAAGGCAACCTTTTTATCATTTACGGTGAAGTCCAAACCAAACATTTCTCCTTTTTGGGAAGTAGTAGCATGGTAAAACTCTGTCAAACCATTCTCAACTTGTTGCTTAGCGAAAGCTGAGTTTTGTGTTTTAAAAGCATTGGGCCAAGCATGAAAATACATTTCTTTTAGATCATCTGGTGAATTATTGGTGTATTGAATTTTGATGAATGCGTCTAATTTATTTTGTTGATCATCCAATGTAACTTCTATTTCATAATCACATTTTTGTTGCCAATAGTCCTGATTTTGAGCATTGATTGTCACTGAAGTTGAAAACAATAAGACCAAAATAGTTGTTATAACTTTAGTCGTTTCCCAAAAACAACTTCCGAACTTGGCAATTGATTTTTTAAGATTGCTATTAGATCTAAACATACTGCTTGGTGTATTTACGCCTTCTAGCTCAAATAACTTCTCACGGCTTGAAGTTGAAGTATGAATATTGTTTTTTTCATTCAGAAGGTTCTTTGTAAAATAAGTGCTCATTAGCTTGGTTTAACTTTATAATGAAATATTTCTGTAAGTAACAATTTATTACATTACTGGGCATAACGGTGTAAAAATAATTCAAAAAAATTTGAAGATGTGAGATTTGTAAGGTGAAATAAATAATTTGGATCAATTATTGAAAAGTTTTAATCATATATAAAGTCTTAAAAACGGCTTATAACGAAGAAGCAGAGCAATTTTGCAGGTGTAACAGTAAAACAGATACAATCAATTGATTTGAGAAATTTTGTGGCTATACTTATATAGTTTTGAGGATTTTATAAAATGACAAAAGAGAACAAGTATTTACTAACAAACATCATCTTCAAGAAGACGTAATATACTTTATAATTTGGTTGATGTGTGATAAAAATTGTATATTGTATTAAAGTAAGCTAAGCAAAATAAAACCAAATTTCTTTACCAAACCTAAAGATCAGAATTTGAACAGTGAAAGAAACGAACAGAATCACTACAAGGAAGTTCAAAAATTAGTTGAAAAATATGAAAACTACCTTTCGGAAGGTGGTTCTTGCTATTTTGAGGTAGATCAATTCACATTGATAATTGAATATTATCAACAATATGGCAGTTTGGATCATGCATTAAATGTCTCTATTGCAGCATTAGAAATGCACCCATTCACTTCCATTCTTTTTCTAAAAAAAGCACAGGTACATATAGACTTAAATCAAGACAAAATAGCTGAAGAGCTTTTGGAGAAAGCGATCTCTATCAATGGGAGAGATGTTGACTCTTCTATTGTCGAAATTCAAATTTTAGTTATACAGGAACAGTTTGAAAAAGCAGAGGCATTGATTCTTGAAATGATCGAAAAAGTACAAAAAGACGAAAGACCTGAGTTTTATTATGAAATAGCAGATTTGTATGAGATATGGGGAAAATTTGATGATGAATTGACGTATTTATCCAAATTATGTTTTTCTACACAAAGTGATAGTGATGCATTAAAAAGGACGATGTTGTTTATTGATTTCCATAATCGCCATGAGGATGGAATCAATTTATTCAAAAACCTGATAGAAGAAAATGCCTACAACCATCTTGCATGGCACAATTTAGGTCTTTCATTTATGGGCTTAGAATTGTATGAAAAAGCTTTGGATGCATTTTCTTATGCGATAGCTATCAAAGATGATTTTGAACCTTCCATTAGAGAAAGTGCTGAAGCAAATTTTGAATTGGGTAATTATAAAAAGGCACTGGAATTTTACCTGGAATCTGCTGCTTTGTCTTCCTACGCCGATGAATCGCTGTACTACAGTTTGGGATACACACACTACCATCTAAACAATTTTCAAAAAGCCATATTTTACTTAAAAAAAGCCATTGAAATAGATGAAACTTACGATGATGCTTTTCATTTAATGGGAAAAGTACATCAAGCACGTGGAAGTATCAAAAAAGCTTTGTCGTTTTATAATCAAGCTATAAAAATGGACGATGAAAATGCGGAGTACCTTTCTGCATTTGCACTATTAAGTTTTAAAACGGATAATCCTCAAACTGCTGTAGAATATTTTTTAAAAGCAATTGAAGTCGCTCCACAAAATATGGATTTGTGGATAAAGTTGTCTAAGTGTTACTACGAACTGGAGTATTACAATGAGTCTTACGATGTAATCAATCAAGCACTGGATATTTTTGAAAATGAAGTTGAATTACTTTATATAGGGTCTTTGAGTTTATATAAATTGGGTAAAATTCAAAATAGCAATGAAATGTTGACATTGGCTTTAACAACTGATTATGAAGCACATTCTATACTATTTGACTGGGACGAAAAAGTGGTACAAAAAAACGGTATAATGACTTTAATAGATCAGTATAAAAATTTGAATCTGTAAGTTTTTAGATTCAGGTTAGTAAGTCAAGCCATCAATCCTTCAATTTTCAAGTTTAATTTTTCGAAAGCTTTTCGAGAGGCATTTTTTTGAGCTGATTTTTTATTTTTTCCGTTGGCTTTACAAATCAATTCGCCATCTACTTTTATTCCAATGGTAAAAAGCCTGTTATTGCCGTCTAATATTTGTTGGTCCAGCGTCTCAAATTCAATTCTATGATTGAATTTTTGCGACCATTCCAATATTTTACTCTTGTAATTGTACTCGGTTTCTTGAATAGCATCGAGATCAATAAAAGGCACGATCATTTTATGAATTATAAATTGTTGTGTCTTTTTATATCCACCATCCAAAAAAATAGCTCCAATCAATGCTTCTAAAGCATTGCCCATTATGGTTGGATTAACAATAACGTGGTTTTT
>JAHDGP010000051.1 GCA_020627525.1 Bacteroidota bacterium | reverse complement strand
TAAATCCATCAAAAGAAATTAAATCTAAAGCCAGTCCACCTGAACAATCAAGGTTCGTAAGTTCTACCAATTGTGTACAAGCATTTCCAATAGAAACATCTATTGAGAAGTCGCCCCCCGTCGCTGATAGCAGTGGGCTAACGTAAGCTCCTTTTCCATCGAAAAGTTCTACAATCTCGCCATCGTTGATGTTAACCGTGTAGTTCACACCAGTGCCCAACTCCGATCCATCAAAGGATATTAAAAACTTAAACTGCTGTTCACCAATACAATAAGTCTCCACAAATATTTCAAAAGGAGCTGCCCAAACGACAGGCGCACCAGGCATAAAATAGTAACAATCACTTTCATTTAATCTGTTAAAATCTGGTAAGCCATTTTCATCTAAAAGTCCTGTAAATGCAGAAATGTAATATTGTGTATTATAAGCCCTCAAATTTTCATCTAAATCACTAAAAGAAAATTCTCCATTACTATTCACAGGTTTTATAGCCAATATTTCACCAGGAGGATTATTTATATTTGTATGTACTAAATAATAGATTGGATATGCAAATAATTCAACATCAGATGTTACTTCATTTTGTGCATTTTCATCACTGCAAACAAAGATTGGTTCAGAAGGAACTTCACCATCTGTAGTGCCACAAATAATAGTACACTCTATTTCTTGATCTATAATTTCATCGGAGCAACCATTCTCATCTGTGACAATAATGTTTAATGGGTTTCCTGCTTCAATAAGAATTTGCAATGTATCCCCATCTGTCAAGTTATCATTTTCAGAATATGGACTTGATAAAGTATAAAATGAATTTGAATTGACAGAAGGTTCACCACCTGAAAATATATATTGAACAGTGGAGACTCCAGTTTGTACGTTACAGTCAACTATTTCGTATTCAACTTTTACTGGATTGTTAAAACTAAATTCCACTGGTTCCGAAAAACTATAACAATCATTACTAAAATCAGGAAACATATTTTCATCTAAATTACCACTAAAGGCAACTATGTAGTAGGGTGTATTTTGTTGGTAGTTTTCGTTGAATGGAATGTATTGTTTATCAGTAAAGCCTAAAATATTAGCTATGTAAATATTTGCATTATCCAGAATAAGATAGTACAAGGTGTCTAGTGTTTCACTAACCACCGCACCAGAATGTTCAAAATAAACAGTATCAACACCGCAAAAGTCTGTATTTGGAATGGTGATTTCACCAGCAAATGCATCACAAGGAAGTATACCACAATCATCAACGGTGAAACCATATTCTGATTCACAACCTGTATTTGTATCCATAAAAATAAAGGAAAATGGCTCATCTACAAAGTACAATTCAAAAGCGTTTGAATCATCGTTTGTTGGTGAAACTTGCTCTGAATTTCCATTGAAAATAGCCACTGATACTCCATCTTCAGATGGAAGGTCAAAATAAATAGTATAACCTTCGTCGCCTATGCAACTAAATTCATAATCTCCAAATGAAACCTCTTCAGGAATAGTAATTGTATTGGTGGAAATATTTTCACAACCATTCTCATTCGTGACGGAGTGTGTTATTTCGTATTCACCAGCAGTTAACCCGATAGAATTAAATATACCTGCTTCATTTACACCTTCTCCAGACCAAATGCCATCTGAATTTGTTGCAGTTAATGAAGAGAGTAGAATAGAATCTCCATAACAAACTATTGCACTTTCAAAACTAGCATCTGGCAGAGATGCAACTGTAATTTCTTTTGTAATTGATGAAATGCATCCATCAACACTTTCAATAGTATAAGTTATTTCATAGGTTCCAGTTTCTAATTCTTCTGAGTTGAAAACCCCATTATTATCAACACCCGTTCCGGACCAAGTGCCACCTGCATTTGTTGGAGTGAATGTTGTTGAGATTCCTAGACAGAGAATTGAATTTTCAATTTCAAAATCTGCATCTATATTTTCATGAATTTCAACATCAACTAAAGTTGAACTAGTACAACCAAACTCATTGGTTACAGAATATTCAATTTCATAAGTACCAAAACCTAGAGAAGGATCAAAGTTTCCATTTTCATCTATACCAATTCCTGACCAAGTGCCACCTTCTGTTTCAGGTATAAACTGAGTGATACCATCATTTTCGCATAAGTTTTGATAGTCAAAAGATGATGATGGTGATGGATTTACAATTATAGACTTAGTTTGAATAATTTGGCAGCCTTCTGAGTTCGTAGTGGTATTTGTAATTTCATAAGTACCAGGTCCAATAGAAGGATCAAAATAGCCATTTTCGTCTACTCCTTCGCCTGTCCAAATTTCCCCTTCTACAGTTTCCAAAAGGATAGGTTCAGAGTTATCGCAATAAAATTCTTCAGGCAAAATTATATTTGAGCCATTTGAAACAATAATAGTCTGAGTTGTAGTTGATTCACAAAAAGTTGAAAAAGCGATATATGAAATCTCATAACTTCCAGCACCAATAGAAGGATCAAAATTACCTTCAAAATCAATTCCTATTCCTGTCCAGAAACCATTAGAACTATTTGTTGGCACAAGTTGAGTTATAGGGTCGTCTTCACAAAAGTTTTGTAACTCAAAATTGGAATCTGGGCTAGCATGTACAATGATATTTCCTAAAGTAATACTTTCACAACCATCAGAATTATTGTAAATATAAACTATTGGATATGTGCCTGGACCAATACTTGGATCGAAAAATCCATCTTCAGTAATACCAGGACCAGACCAAACTCCTTCATCTGTAGTTGCTGAAAGTTGGAAAGGACCATAGTCTTGGCAAACTCCCAAATCTTCAAAGTTTATGTTAGATGTTGATACTACAGATACAGTTCCAATTGATGTGGAAGTACAGCCTTGTGCATTTGTAACCGAGTGAGTGATTTCATAATCTCCTTCACTCAATCCATTTGGATCAAAAATGCCATTGCTTGAAACGCCTGTTCCTGACCAAGTTCCGCCTGTTGTATTTGCATTTAGTTGCACAGGCGAAGCATTTGAGCAAACTGTTTGATTCTCAAAATCACTATTGGGATTAGCTATAATGGTAATTGTCCCTGTAGAAGTCGAACTGCAATTGCCATCAGCAGTTATGGTGTGATTAATAGTATATGTTCCTGCGGATAATCCAGTTGGATCAAAAACGCCATTACTTGAAAGGTTTGTTCCCAACCAAATGCCGCCCGATTCAATTGCGTTTAGCTGGATAGCTGGCGAGCCTTCACAAACTGAAATGTTTTCAAAATCACTATTTGGTTTTTCTATTATGGTAACTGTTCCTGTGGATGAATCATCACAGCCAAAAGTATTTACTATGATGTATGAAACATTATAAATGCCAGGAGCCAATCCAGCAGGATTAAAAATTCCCTCATCATTTATACCTGTTCCCTGCCAAATTCCTCCATGAGAAACAGCCGTTAAATGAATGGTGTCTGAATCGGTGCAAATTATTCGATTAGGGAAGCTGGCATCAGGAGATTCAAAGACGGAAATGTCTGCTGTATATGAACCACCACAACTATTCGCTCCGTCGAAAGTGTGTGTAATGGTGTAGGTTCCAACTCCAAGATCAGCAGGATAGAAAATGCCATTGGCATCGACACCAGGACCAGACCAGCTACCGCCTTCTGTAACCGCAATCAACTGTGTTGGTGGACTCAATACACAAAAACTACCAGTTTGAAAGCTTGCATCTATTTGATTGAGTACTGTTATATTTAATGTAGTACTGCTAGAGCATCCATCTGCATTTGCCACTGAATAAGTAACAGGATAAACGCCTGCTTGTAAGTTGTTGGGATCAAAAATGCCATTGCTTGAAACGCCTGTTCCTGACCATACTCCTCCTATAACTTCTGCTTGTAATTGTGTTGGAGCCGCTTGGTTGCACAGGCTTATTGCTGAAAAATTACTGCTCGGATTTGCCAGAATTCTTACTTGTTGCGAGCTTGAACTTTGGCAAGCACCTTCACCAATGGTGTAGCTAACAGTATAAGTTCCTGCTGCCAAACCTTGAGGGTTAAATACTCCGTTTTGATCAATGCCTGCTCCAGCCCAAATACCGCCGGCAGTTACGGGAGTGAATTGTGCTGCGGGATCTCCTTCACAAAAATCAGTAGCAGAAAATGCTGCATTGCCACTGTTAAACACATTGATGTTTTGTTCAAAAGAACTATTGCAACCACTTGCATTTGTAACACTGTAAGTAATTGTATAGGTTCCAGGTGCTAAGTTGTTTGGGTTGAATAATCCAGTAGCATTTATACCTGTTCCTGTCCAAGTTCCACCAGGGCTGTTTGCAATGAATTGATAAGGGGCATCCGAAACGCACAAGCTCAGACTTTCAAAGTAAGCGTCAGGGTTGGGGAGGACAGTTATCGTTTGAGTAACTGAATCGGAACAATCTGCATCCACAAAAATTTGATGTGTTATTTGATATTCTCCTGGTGCCAAAGTTTGAGGGCTGAAAATACCCGAAGCATTTACGCCAGGTCCTGACCAAGTACCACCAGATTGCGCTGCCATCAATTGAATAGAACCATCATTATTACAAATAGAAGTTGGCATAAAGAAGGCGTTCGCATCGCAAATATTTTCTTCAACAAATACAGTAACGGACTCTTGAAAAACACAAGATCCAATTGCGGAAGTTACAATATAAGTTGTTGTTGTATCGGGAAAAACGGTCGGATTTTGTGAAGTGGCATCTGAAATTCCAGTAAGCGGATTCCAAAAATAATTTAAGCCACCACCACTTACATTTAGCGTTGCAGTTTGACCAGGCTCAATCGTTACATCACCATTGACAGTCATCGGTTCATAGTCCAGTAAATTTAAAGTAACTTCCTGAACAAATTCATCCGTACAGTCAAAGTTTGTAGTATAGTTTATAATGATTGTTTCTGCTCCTTCGGGAATGCCGTCATTGATGGTTTCAATGACCAATTCATAATAAGACTCGCCAGCAGGGATGGTGATGCTTGAAGGAATGGTTGCATAATCTACACCATTGGTAGCTGTTCCCGAAATCGTGAAATTAATGGTCAAATCTTGACTGTTTTGAAAATCCCTTGTAAATCTCAATATACCATTTACACATCCTTCAACAGCATCATTAAAACCAGAATTGTTTACAAAATCGGTATTGACAGAAAGATTAACGATGTCAACTGACAAACTTTTCGCTTCAATAAATACACCCGAATCGAATGAAAAATCCAACTCATCAGCAATTGCCAATTTTAAATGGTAGGTTTCGCAAGGTGTAACAGGAGCAACAGCTTCCATAACAACAGTCAAACCATCATATTGTAAGGTACTGTTAAAGTCAGGTTCAGGAAAATAATTGTTGCAATTGTTGGTTGGATCACCATTGCAAACGAAATATTGAGAATAATCCTGATTGTTTATGTTATTAATGGAAACAGGGATGGCAGTCCCAGGAACCAAAGCGATGTTTTCAGCATTATTTGAATAAGGTCCATCATATCCAGGACCACTGATAAAAAAGGCAAAGACATCATTGAATTGATCGACAAACTCCAAATATTCATCTGATCCAAAAACATAATTAAACCTCAATGTATCTCCAAATGGCACGACATCAAACTCCAATACGCAGGCATCATTTGTTCCAAAAGTTGCTATTAAATCAAGGTCTTCATCATTTGCAGTAAAATTTTCAACAGTTGAGCCTGGTTCATCATTGGGACCTAGCGCATTTTGAATGCTACCAGTAGTTAACATAATACCCTGATTCATTCCTAAGCTGGTAAATTCACCATCGAAAGTTCCAGAAGCCCCATCTGCGCAATTGAGCACTGCATTGCTAATTTCTACTCCAGAACCGATTAATACTTCTGCCAGTTCTTCAGCAGATTGTCCTCCTTCGACCACTAATTGCGCCCTGGAATCGGTGATGTTTACAAATAAATTGAATAATAATAATATTAGGAGTAATGCTTTTGTGTTTGTCATAATTATTGGTCGAACTAGTTATTGTTTTAAAAATAGGGAGTTTTTTAGAATTATTTCAAATTTAATGATTGGATGAATGATAATGGTGAATAATTTGTGCAGAATGAATAATGCATTTTGATGAATTGTATGTACAATTTCTGAATTTACTTACTTTTCGTTTTGTGAATCATTTTGGATTATATAGGTTCATTTATACAATGATTTTATACACAAAATACAAGTGGTAAGGTATTGGATATTTTATTTTTTGTTGAAATGCTTGCATTTTTGAATAAAATGTGTTACTAGGTGCCTGGCACCTATAAGAAGCTGGCACCTAGCATAAATATTCGAATTTTGGCGGCTCATTTTGCATATTCAACGATTAAATTACTGTATTTTTGTTTTTCAATTCTGAGTCACTTGAAAGACATCCATAAAATATTAAAAGAGCATTGGGGCTATGATAGTTTTCGTCCCTTGCAAGAGGATATAATACAAAATGCTATAACTGGAAATAATACCCTGGTTTTGTTACCAACGGGTGGTGGAAAGTCCTTGTGTTTTCAGGTTCCTACTTTGGCAATGGAGGGTATTTGCATCGTTGTCAGTCCGCTGATAGCCTTGATGAAAGACCAAGTTGAAAATCTTAAAAAAAGAGGGGTACAAGCTGAGTCAGTTTTTTCGGGAATGCACTACAATGAAATTGATCGTATTTTGGATAATTGCATTTATGGTAAAATAAAATTTTTGTATGTTTCTCCTGAGCGTTTGCGAACAGAACTGTTTCTTGAGAGACTCAAAAAAATGAAGGTTTGCTTGCTTGCCATTGATGAGGCACATTGTATTTCTCAGTGGGGTTATGATTTTCGTCCTGCTTATTTGAATATTGCTAAAATAAAAGAATTTTTACCAGAGGTTCCAATAATTGCCCTTACAGCGACCGCTACAACAAGAGTAAAAAAAGACATTTTAGAAAAATTAGAAATTGAAGAGGCAACCGTTTTTCAAAAGAGCTTTGAGCGTCAAAATTTGTCTTATTCGGTGTTGTATGAGGAGCGTAAAAAGGAAAAATTGTTAGACATTTTAAAGAAAGTAAAAGGTACAGGAATTGTTTATGTCAGGAGTCGTAAAAAGACGGAGGATATAAGTGCATTTTTAAAGAATAACAATATAAGTGCTGACTTTTACCACGGTGGGTTGAAAACGGAAGAGCGCAATAAAAAGCAGAATGACTGGATTGCAAATAAAACGAGAATTATTGCATGTACGAATGCTTTTGGAATGGGAATAGATAAACCCGATGTGCGAATTGTTGTGCATTTAGGACTGCCAGAGAGTTTGGAAGAATATTATCAAGAGGCTGGTCGTGCGGGTAGGGATGGACAAAAGTCTTACGCTGTTTTGTTACACCAAGCGAAAGACAATGATGAACTCACTTATCGTTTTGAGGCGAGTATGCCAAAATTAGAGATTATTAAACAAGTTTATCACGCTTTGGGGTCTCATTTGAAAATTGCCATTGGCAGTGGTTTTGGACAAAATTATGATTTGGATATGCAAGATTTTGCTGCAAATTACAACTTGAAACCGATCCATGTTTTTCATTCTTTATTGTTTTTGGAAAATGAAGGCTATGTGCAAATGACGGATGGATTTTACATCAGTTCGCAATTGATGTTTAAAGTAGATCGTCACGAATTGTACAACTTTCAAGTGAAACAAGAATCTTTCAACACTTTGATCAAAGCAATTTTGAGAAATTTTGAAGGAGTAATGGATGATTTTTGTCGAATTGATGAAAAAATATTATCGAAAGTATTGGCGAGACCCTATTCTGAAATTGTGGTTCAGTTAAAGAAGATGGCTGAATATAATATTGTGGATTACATCCCTCAAAAAGAAACGCCTCAAATAACTTACCTACTTCCACGTTTAGATAGGGGGAACTTGAAACTAGATGCAGAACGATATTTGTTTAGATATCAAGTTAAAAAGAAAAATATTGAGGCAGTTATTAAGTATGCATCTGGAAAAAGTGTTTGTCGAAGTAAAAAGTTGTTGAATTATTTTGACGAAAAAAATGCAAAGACTTGTGGAATTTGTGATGTTTGTTTGGGAAGGAATGAAAAGAAAATCAAAGTACAAGAACTGTCAAAAATTGAAAAATTAGTTGAAGAAAGCATTCAACAAAAGTCTAAAACTATTGATCATTTGGTAAAAGAATTTTCTACTATACAAAAAGAAAAAATAATTGAAACAATCAGACTTTTGATGGATGAAGGACGTTTGATATTAGACAAGAATAATAACTTATTAAAGTGGCAGAAGTAGGAGTCAAGAGAAATAAAAAGCTGGTTTTTCCTGTTGTGAATGATTTGAACTACGACCAACGAATGCAGCGGATTTGTTCTGCTCTTGCGAGAGCGGGCTACGATGTTACGCTCATTGGTCGTGAGATGAAAGGCTCTATTCCATTAAAAGAAAGAATTTTTAAACAGATTCGTTTTAACCACAAAGTACATTCTGGAAAGCTGTTTTATTTGATCCACAATTGGAAATTGCTTTTACATTATTTGAAAAATGACTACGACGTTTTTATTGCCAATGACTTGGATACCATGTTTGCTGGTTATGTAGCTTCTGTTTTGAAAGGCAAACCTTTGGTTTATGATGCGCACGAATATTTTGCCGAATTGCCAGAAGTTGTTCATCGGCCTTTGGTCAAATTTGTTTGGAAGAGTTTGGAAAGATGGACGGTTCCTCGTGCTACCAAAAATTACACCATCAATCTTTCTTACGCCAAATTTTTTAAAGATGCTTACCAAGAAGAATTTGATATTATAAGAAATGCCACTGTTTTGGAGGATAAAAATTTTCCAGAAAAACCAGACGATTATATTTTGTACCAGGGAGCTGTAAATGTAGGAAGGGGCGTGGAGGAAATGATTAAAGCTATGCCTTACATCAATAGTAAATTGGTGATCTGTGGGAAAGGAGATGTCTTTGAGGATTGTGTACAGTTGGTGGAGGATTTGGGAATAGAGGACAAAGTAGAATTCAAGGGATTTGTCGAGCCAGAAAAGCTCAAAGAAATTACGATTCGGGCAAAGCTTGGTTTTACTTTTTTTACCAATGATGGGGAGAGTTATTACTACTCCCTCGCCAACCGTTTTTTCGATTATTTTCACAATGGCGTTCCCCAACTCTGTATAAATTTTCCAGAATACAAAGCCATTAATGATCAGCACGATATTGCTATTATGTTGGATGATTTGGAAACGGAGACAATAGTAAATGCAGTTAATGAATTGTTTGCTGATGGAAAAAGATACAATGAGTTGCGAGCAAATTGTTTGAAAACAAGAGAGGTCATTAATTGGCAGAATGAAGAAAAAAAATTGTTGAAAATATACGATTCGATTTAATTAGGTGCTATTTCTATGAGTAAAAATTCATTACAATATTTTAAAGAAATTTATAAAAAAACATTGACATCTATTTATGATGAAAATGAAGCAATGAGTATTTGGAATATTGTCGTGGAAAAAGTTTTGCATTTATCCAAAATCCAACAAATGCTTAATCAAGATAAAATGTTGGAAACGGATGAAGAAAGTAAACTTTTATCAGTTTTGGAAGAGTTGAAAACTTCTAAACCTGTTCAGTACATTTTTAACGAAGCTTATTTTTATGGATTAGAATTATACGTTGATGAAAGTGTTTTGATTCCAAGACCAGAGACAGAGGAATTGGTTGAATTGATTTTAACAGACTTGAAAGAAAGAAAACTGAATCAATCAAAACTGAGTATTTTAGATGTTGGTACAGGCAGCGGTTGTATTCCTTTGGCATTGAAAAAACATTTGCCGCAATCCGATATTTTTGGGTTGGATGTTAGCGAAAAAGCTTTGTTGGTTGCCAGAAAAAATGCAGAACTTTGTAAGCTTGACGCAACATTTATCCAACAAGATATTTTAAAAAATGATGCTTGGGATAATCCACCATTGGATATTGTTGTGAGCAATCCTCCTTACATTCCAATTGCCGAAAAGAATTTAATGTCTGATAATGTTTTGAACTTTGAACCACATTTAGCGTTGTTTACTGAAAACGATGAGGCATTGATTTTTTACGAAAAGATTACAAGATTTGCTTTCAAATATGTTAAAAAGG
The DNA here is from genome assembly GCA_020627525.1 of Bacteroidota bacterium. Taxonomy (GTDB): domain Bacteria; phylum Bacteroidota; class Bacteroidia; order Chitinophagales; family UBA2359; genus JAHDGP01. The sequence continues at coordinate 5,623 of JAHDGP010000051.1, read as the reverse complement.
GTGGACTTTTATATTTTGAGGGAAATGAATTTAATGTTAAAAAATTAGCTAATCTACTGAAACAAAAAGGTTTACAAAACGTGAGAATATATAGCGACATGAGTGGAAAAGGAAGAATGGTGCAAGGTGTCGTTTGAAGAATGATTATATAGAATATTAATCCTTATTTTTGGATAATAAAATTACACAATGACTAGTAGAACTGCCCTGACCATATGCCTATTATTCCTAATCATAGGAATATCAATACAAGCGCAAAACGAAAACAAGTATCAAAGAGTGCGTATTTTTGCAGATCATAATGAATTGATCGAATTACAAAAATTAGGCATTGATGTCAGTCATTGTAATATGAAACACAATCATTATTTGGAAAGTGATTTTTCTAGCTATGAGGTGGAAAAAATCAAGAAATCGGGTATTGAATATGAGGTGCTGTTTAAAGATTCCAATGAATTTTATCATCAGAAAAGGTTAGAATACACTTTAAAGACAGAACAAAAGAATGTGAATTGTGATGTTACGAAAGACAAATATGGTTTTTTACTAGAATTTGTTGAAGGATCAATGGGTGGTTACTTTACTTATGTTGAAATGAGGGAGCAACTAAACAATATGAGAGCATTGTATCCTACTTTGATTCGTCCTGTGGTTCCTATTTCTGATTTTCTAACACATGAGGGCAGACCTATTTTTAAAACAATTATTACAGGACCTCCGTTAGCTTCGGGTGCTGCCAAAGAACAAGTTTTGTTTACCTCATTGACACATGCTCGTGAACCAATGTCAATGATGCAGAACATATATTTCATGTATTATCTTTTGGAAAATTATACCACTGATCCAACCATCAAATATTTAGTAGATAATTATGAAATGCATTTTATTCCATGTTTAAATCCTGATGGATACCTATACAATGAATCTTTGTATGAATATGATGAAGCCTTTGATTTTCATTCTTTCGGATTTTGGAGAAAAAACAAAAGAGACAATAACGGAGATGGTTTTTTCAGTGAGCAATTTGATGGTGTAGATTTAAACAGAAATTTTTCATACAATTTTGGTATAAATGAAATTGGTTCCTCTTCAGATCCAGGTTCCGCTGTTTATAGAGGGACTTCTGCTTTTTCCGAACCAGAAACACAAGCATTGAAATGGTATTGTGAGCAACACAACTTTAAAATAGCTTTTAATAATCATTCTTATTCAAATTTATTGATTTTTCCGTGGGGATATGATGCAATCGAAACAACTGATCACCACAAGTTTTGTACCTTAGCAGAAGTGATGACTTCAGAGAATCAATACATTCCAGGTTTGGGTGAAGAGATACTCGGTTATGGTGTAAATGGAGTTAGTGATGATTGGATGTATGGTGAAAGAAATATACTTGCCTTTACACCAGAGGTGGGGCATCCTGCAGATGGATTTTATCCTCCTGAAGAACAAATTATTCCTTTGTGTAAATTGACCTTAAAACAAAATTTATCAGTAATCAAAGCTTTGGGTCCTTATGGACAGGTTGTTGAAAATGATAATAAATACCTAGTGGATAGCATTGGTAATTTAAATTTCAAAATCAAAAATTACGGCTTAAAACCAGGTCGTTTTATTTTGGCAGCTACATCGCTTTCCCCACATTTACAGTTGGGAAGTTTACATACTACGGATATATTAAATACTGGAGAAGTTGCTGAAGATATAAGCATCTCTTATGAATTAGAAGATGAGAGTTTTACCTATAATGATCCAATTAAAATTGTAGTATCACTGTCAAATGAAGCTTATTTGGAGACAGATACCATTGAGGTTTATGTAAGAACAAAAGAGCCTAATAATACTCATTCTAAAAAGTATGACTTTACAAGCAAAGAGGGTGTGATGAGCAATTCTTGGGATTTGTCAACGGTGCGCTACCACAGTGCTCCAAGTAGTATTACAGATTCTCCTTCTGGCAATTATAATAATTATGTAAACTCTAGTGCTTTGTTTACGGACATCATTGACCTCAGAACCGCTCGTTCTGCTGAGGTGTCTTTCTGGTCAATGTGGGACATAGAAGATAGGGGAGATCACCTTCAAGTACTTGCTGTTGATATGGATTCTGGTACTGAAACCAGTTTGTGTGGTTTGTATACAAACATAGAAGGTTCGGCTGGTCCAGGTATCCCTGTTTATGATGCAAACCAGAGTGAGTGGGTTCAAGAATTTATTAGCTTAAACGATTTTATTGGAGATCAAGTTTTATTGAAATTTGAGCTGCAAGCCGATAATGGAATTACGGCGGATGGTTTTTATTTGGATGATTTAGAGGTTAAAATTATTTTTGAAGATACCACTGCAATGCCTATTGATACAACGATTGTTGAACCACCTGATACAATGCCTAACGATACAACTATTGTAGTTGTTGATACAACAGACAATCCAATTGATTCGATGACCTCTATTTCTGAATTGCCTGTTTACAACAATTTGTTAATTGCACCCAATCCTGCAAAAGATATTGTCAATGTACGATTTACTTCTTTGGAGTCTTCTGTTTTGAAAATATATAACGAAGCGGGTCAGTTAATGATAGAACGCAAAATTGAAGGAAATGAAGATGCCTTTGCTTTATCGGTAGAAGCGTTTAGTGCTGGTGTTTATTTTGTTTCTATTGAGCAAGATCAACGAGTAATAGAGATTCAGAAATTAGTGATTACGAAATAAATGCAACTATTTTACACTGCTGATATTTTAGATGGTAAATGTGTGCTGGATAAAACAGATTCAGGACACTGTATTAAAGTTTTGAGGAAAAAGACTGGCGATGAAATACATCTAGTCGATGGAAAAGGAACGATGTATACTGCCAAAATTGTTGATGCCAATCACAATAAATGCAAGTATGAAATAATTTCAGAAAAAGAGGGTTTTGGAGTACGAGAAAAATGGTTGCACATCGCTATGGCACCTACCAAAAATATCGGTCGTTTCGAATGGTTTTTGGAGAAAGCCACCGAAATAGGAATTGAAGAAATTACTCCAATTCTTACTTATCATTCAGAGCGCAAAGTTATTAAAGAAGATCGTTTGACTAAGATTCTTATTTCTGGAATGAAACAATCATTGAAGGCAAAATTACCAAAGTTAAACCCTTTGTTAAAATGGAAAGAATTTTTACAAGAGGAGGCTTGGTCTACTTACGATTTTAAAGGCATAGCTTGCATGACAGAAAAATCAAGTTCTTTAAAAACGCAAGAATTAGGTCAAAATGCACTTGTGTTGATTGGTCCCGAAGGAGGATTTTCGGATTTAGAAATACAAGAAGCGACAGAGGCGGGGTTCAAGCCAGTCACACTCGGCGAAAGCCGTCTGCGAACAGAAACAGCAGGCATAGTTGTTTGTAGTTTATTCAATTGATTCAGCTTCAAAATCAATTTTCTCATTGCGGTTAAATGCCTTAGTGCCTCTTAGTGCCTCTTAGTGCCTCTTAGTGTCCTTAGTGGTAAAAGAAGGTGGTTAAATACCTAAATTTGTCTAAATTTGCACCGCAAATAAAAAAGATATGATTTCCATAGACAATATAGCAGTAGAATTTAGCGGGCAAACACTTTTTAGCGATGTGTCATTTGTTATAAACGAAAATGACAAAATCGCCCTAATGGGCAAAAATGGAGCAGGAAAGTCTACGATGATGAAAATCATTGCAGGGATTCAAAAAGCGACAAAGGGGAATGTACGTTGCCCAAAAGAAGCAGTGATTGCCTACTTGCCACAACACCTTTTAACAGATGATCATTGTACGGTTTTTGAGGAAACGTCAAAGGCATTTGGTAAGGTGCTAGACATGCGAAACGAGATGGATCGACTCAATAAAGAGTTGGAAACTCGGACCGATTATGAGTCGAAGGAATACATGGCAATTATAGATAAAGTATCAGAGTTGGGAGAAGTTTATTATTCTATAGAAGAAGTAAACTACGATGCAGAAGTAGAAAAAACATTGTTAGGATTGGGTTTTAAACGACCAGATTTTACCAGACCCACTAGCGAATTCAGTGGTGGCTGGAGAATGCGGATTGAGCTGGCAAAAATTTTACTACAAAAACCAGATTTGATATTACTGGATGAGCCGACCAATCATATAGATATTGAGTCAGTTATTTGGTTGGAAGATTTTCTGGTAAATAAAGCGAAGGCCGTTTTAGTCATTTCGCATGATCGTGCATTTATTGATAACATTACCAATCGCACGATAGAGGTTACAATGGGTAAAATCTACGATTACAAAGCAAATTATACGCACTACTTAGAATTGCGTAAAGATAGAAGAGCGCATCAACTAAAAGCCTATAAAGAACAGCAGAAATTTATTGAGGACAGCAAGCGTTTCATCGAAAGATTTAAGGGGACTTATTCTAAAACAAACCAAGTCAATTCTAGAGAAAGGATGCTGGAAAAATTGGAAATTATTGAGATAGATGAAGTGGATAACTCCTCTTTAAAATTAAAATTTCCTGCTTGTAATCGTTCGGGTGATTATCCTGTTACGGTAAAGCAGTTGTCTAAAAAATATGACGATCACATTGTTTTTCAAGATGCAAATTTGACGATTGAACGAGGGGAGAAGGTGTCGTTTGTTGGGAGGAATGGAGAAGGTAAGTCTACTATGATTAAAGCGATAATGGGCGAAATAGATTTTACTGGAGAATGCGGTTTGGGGCACAATGTCGAAGTGGGGTATTTTGCACAAAATCAGGCATCGTTGCTCGACCCTGAGCTGACTGTTTTTGAAACCATCGACGAAGTGGCGAAAGGAGAAGTGAGAACACAGATGAAAAATATTTTGGGTAGATTTATGTTCAGTGGGGAAGATGTCGATAAAAAAGTATCCGTGCTTTCAGGAGGGGAACGCACCCGTTTGGCAATGGTGAAATTGCTTTTAGAGCCTGTCAATTTGTTGATTTTGGATGAGCCTACCAATCACCTTGACATCAAATCGAAAGATGTTTTAAAAGAGGCTTTGTTGGATTTTGATGGCACACTCATCCTTGTTTCGCACGATAGAGACTTTCAACAAGGCTTGTCTAAAAAAGTATTTGAATTCAAAGACAAACGAGTTATCGAGCACTTTGAAACGATAGATGATTTTCTTAAAAGAAACAGAATTGAAAATTTGAAGGAAATAGATTTGATGGGGTGATTTTATGTCAGATACTCTAAACATAGTATTAAAAAAAATAAATCCACAAAATATCTTTTTTTTAAATTTACAACCGTTAAGTTCCTTCAGTTTTTTTTATTTTTATTGCCAACGATGCGATTTACTGCCAACAACTCAATATAAGCAATAATCATTACTATAACTATTTCCAAGATAATATAAATCCAACCCAAATAAGTTATTACTTGAAAATGATAAAAGGCAAACCCTATAGAAAGACAACAATAAGCTATATTTAAAAATGCAATAATTTTTAAGTAGTAGGAAAGATTTTTCTTAACATTGAAATAGCAATAAAAATCGTATGCTGCAAACAGACATGGTAGAAATGCAAGAAAGTAAAGTGTCTTTTGTGGAATGCCAAATATGCTTTCAAATTTTACCAAAACAACTCCCAATGAAAAAGCCGAT
>JAHDGP010000050.1 GCA_020627525.1 Bacteroidota bacterium | reverse complement strand
TGTGTATTTTTTAGGCGGTTGTTTAAATTTTCATATTCGTAGGTTCTTGTCCAATTTCCTCCTGCGGCAAGGTGTTTCATTTCCATTATATTGCCCACCGCATCGTATTGATAGCTTTGAGTATAATTTCGAAGTGCCATTGGATCGCCAGGATTTAGACTTTGCTTAAATGGACCATCGTTCCAATTATCGCACGTTCCAAAACTTAGCACGCCATTGTTTTCTCTACCAGTTGCTTCTACGAGACGGTATAAAGCATCGTAAGTATAAGTTGACAGTCCAGTAACTTTTTGATTATCAAAAAATACGACTGGAACATTTTTGTCTTCGATGTGCGTGACATTGCCCATTGGATCGTATGTATAATATAGATCCTGCAAGGGGTCTGCATTCAGTCTTTTACTTTCCAGTCTTTTTAGTCTGAAGGTTTTTTTGTCATAATAAAATTTGGTACTTACATCATTGCCATAAATAATTTTTTCTCTTTGTCCTTTTTCATTATAGCCAATATCTTTTATATAAATGCTAGCGATTGCATCTCCTGGATGCAAAACCTTTTCTCCATTGAGCAAGCCAGACTCATTGTAAGAAGGTGTAATGACACTGCCATCTGGTGATGTTTGGGAAGTAATTCTTCCTAATGCATCCGTTTCAGTAGTAAAAGTAAAACCTGGTTCTGCCTCTAAATCATTTACCAAATTCGCATCAATCCAATTGGCCGTTTCTTTGTATTTTTTAAATAACTTTCTTGTGGTTGAAATTGCTTCTCCTCTAAAATCATAGTTAGGCGTATCTATTAAACCACCTGTATCATAATGTTGAATGGCTTTTCCTAAAATATTGCTGTCTTGTAAAATCGCTTCATTGAAACGATTGATGTCCGTTCTTTCACCAGTCAACAGACTTTCTCCATAAACTATTTTATCAAAAATATTGTCTAATGGACTATCACCATCTCCACCAATTACTTTTGTAAATGTTGGTCTGTGTGAAACATCATAAAAATATTGAAATTCGTGGTCTCGTTCATCCCAAGTCCTCAATGGATCACCTAAAATATTGGTTAACAACCAACGCTGCCCTGCATCCATACTGCTTTGATAAACCAAGTTACCCAGTATATCATATTTGTATTGCATCACAGTATTGCCTCTTGCATCTGTTACGGTTCGAAGATTGCCTTCTGCATCCAGTTTTATTTTTGTTTGATAAAATTCATCTGCATTTGTATCAATATTTTTATTGTGCTCTATTGATAATATTGGTCTGCCCAATGTATCATAATGAAAAACATTGGGAGTGTTTGCATGTAATGCGGCTTTATCGGCAGCTACTTTTTCTCTACCAGGATCTTTGCCTGCTGTCAATAGTTCTGCATCAATAAGTCTGTTGGAACGATTGGTAAACCAAGAAGAATCCAAGATTGTATCATTGGTATCATAAACCGTTTTTTGCCATGAATCGAAACTCACTTTGGAAAAAGTCCCATCAGGTAATTCTGTTTTTACCAATCGACCTATCGCATCATAATGCATAATGGGTGTGACACCGTTTTCAACTAATTCTTTATAATCTTCATAATGCCAGCTTGTAGAAAAATACGGTTCATATTGTTTTACGGCATTGCCCTTATTGTTTTTTATGGTTTTTCCATTTCCTATCCAACGGAGTTGCTGGGGTACTATCAATGAAGTGTCTACATCGTTAATCAAAATCGTGTCATCTAGATTTACTTGAACCTCTTTGGCTATTCCTGGCTCTGCCTGTACTTTTTTCATCGCTACTTCCCCCATACCATTTGAGTATTCAAAAGCTATTTGAACTGGCGAATCTGCTAATGTTTGAAAATGTTGTTCACGGGTAATGCCAACTGCTACAACAGGTTTTCCTGAGTTCATAAATGCATCAAAGTCATAAACAAATCTAGTAGAAGCCCGGTTCAAAAGTTGCTTGCTAATATTGGTTAGTTGAACAGAGTTTGGTGCTTGAAAAAAACTATCTATCAATGCTGCCTCTGCCACCTCTGTAACTTCTGAAATGCCAATCAATTCATCAGCCTCATTCCCTTTGCCCATTATAGCCGTCGCTTTTACAAAGCCTAATTCGTCAGTAATTGTTTCAGATAAATTTCCATTGATGTCTTTCATCCTTTCAGCTGACATTAAACGGAAATTAAATCTTTCTACCATTGATTTATTTCGTAAAGCATCCTCTATTTCATTTATTAAAATAAAATAAACACCGTAATACTTTATTTTGGTAATCGCTCCATAAGGATCAGTATAAGAAATAGGCGAGTAAAAACGATTGGCTGCATCATCTTGTGTTTCTGCATCTGTTTTTAATTGAACCGTTCCTGAACGAATCCACCAATTATTGTCCCCTTCGCTGTTGGTAAATTTTCCTTCTGTCAATAATGGGACATCTACTTTTGTTCCATAAATATCTGTCAACAGTTCTGGCGTGTATGCTAATTGGTAACTCTCAAAAGATATTGCTAAAGATTCCAATTCGTGTAGTGGTAAAGCATCTGTTAAATCATTTTTGTAATAGATTTTTCTCATATGCTCAACACATATTTTTTGAGGCTTGCCTGCATTTAATGGCTTTTCTATTTCATGGTAAAATGCGGTATCTGAGTTTGCTTCATCAAGAATATTTTCAAATTCATTTATGGTATAAAAAGCACTTGACTTTGAAACGCCTTTCAGTTCAAAAGTTTGTACTTCGGATGGTATTCGCAAACGGTAGACATCCTCCCCAATTACATCATTTGTGAATTGGTTTTTTGTGTAAATTATGACCGTTTTATTTTGTGCTTCTTGCGTTTCCAGTGGAAGCGCAACCTCTGCTATCGCTCTAGGATAAACCACCGATGCTGATTCCAATACATTACCATATTCATCAAGTTTGATTGTCAAATTGTGGGCAATTCTTGGATCTTCTGAGTTGCGTTCATAACTATAAGTTATTGCTTCGCTTTCTTTCACCGTAAACACAGCATATTTGTTTTTACCCTTTGGTTGCAACAGTTCTATCACGCAGTTATTTGTCGCTACTGAATATGGAGTAAGCTCTTTTTTAATTGCTTCTTCAGTATTTTCAAATTTAATGGCGTCATTTGCAAATATCTCTGAGCGCAAACTCATTCCCTTACAAGCTCTAGCTGCTTCTTGCCATTCTTGAGGACTCAGTTGATTAAGCAATGCAGGATCAATATTAGGTGCTGCAACAATTCTGGCATCGTCAAGTAGCAATTCTGGATGACTCACTATAAACCCTTCTTTCTGAATTTCATTGTACCAATAATCTTCTTCAAATTGATCTAGAATTTTATCATTTCTCAAAAATGCACCTGTATGGTGCCAAGTTTTGGTTAATACTGGTTCTTGATGTAATGTTTCTTCTACTATATTTGACGCATTCCCTTTTCTCCAATGCTCAAAGGTTTCTGCATCTGTTTGTTCCACCATTCCAAAGCCTCGAAACTCTCGCTCAGGATGGTCGTAATATCCATGATGGTATTTGTACTCGCTTATGAATTTATGCCCTGAAGTTTTATCCTCAGTTGTTGTTTTGGAAACACAGTGAACTGGAAAGTGCAGTTTGGTTATCCAGGGCTTTCCTGCCAATTTATCTTCAATGTAAAATTTTGTTGAGGCAGTATATTCAAGTGATACCTCTTTTCCCATATTGTTTTTATAAGCAACCATCATATGTGGCTTCTTGCTATTCATCAAATCAATGTATTTAAGTGGAGCATTTATATCCTTCAATAAAGAGCTTGACCATACAATACAAGCCACTCCATTTCCTAGCAAGTCTGTTACAGTAACTTTTGTAAAGTTGTTTATTCCTGGAAAATTTTCTATTTCGAATGGTGTTGTGCTGAACCTGTTTCCGCTTAAATTTTTCCAACAAGAAAATTTATTTTTACCTAAATATATAATATCAGTAATTCCAGAGCCGTCAATATCAGCCAAACGCAAATATGCTGGATTGAAATTGTCGGGATGATCAAAAACGGGAGCATTGTCCAAAGTTACTCTTGCACCAAATTTTCCATAGCCCAAATTTGGCCAATAACAAACTTCTCCATTTCGAATTCTTAGAATATCCGTCAAACCATCGCCAGAAAAATCAGCAAGATAAATCGTTTCTTTTTGATCAGCGAAAATCATATTTGGTCCTTCCTCTTCATTAAAATCTTTTAGCGTTTTCCTTGATGCAGCATATCCATTTCTTCCTTCAGAAGCATACCATGTAAAGACGTTGTCTTCAGAGATAACAATATCAGGTTTTCCATCGCCTGTCAAGTCCAACATTTTGGTATAAGGATCTCTTAGATTTATATTCGGAAAAGATTTAAATGCACACATTTGTTGCCATTCATTGTCATCGTTCAATTCAAAAAAGCCTTTGGGCTCGGTGCTGAAATTAACCAACTGCTTGCCACCATCTGCCTCTAAATCGCTTAGTTGCAAAATGTCGCCAACTCCTACAAATGATGGTTTGGGAGTAACTAGTTTTGCTTGTTCAAATTTCCCATCCCCTAAGTTGTGTTTGTAATACCAAGCATTTGCCTGCTCTGTTAAAATACCAGACAAACCTTCATTGTACAAATCTGTAAATTGATATTGTTCTTCGTTTAATCCTGTCGGTGAATGTACCAATTCCTCTGAAGAAATCGTTTTCACCTCAGCATTCCAATCGTGGTTTTGGTATTCAAACTCCATTGGCGGAAGGCTTTTTGAGGAATAGGAACCATCTGGTTTTTTAATATAGCCAAATGAAGTGATCGTTTTCAAAAACGTAAAATCTTCTTCTGAACTCGTGTCATATTCAAAGTTCAAAGATTTTACCAAAGTCTTTTTATCAGAATTATCAGGTTCTACTGCTAATTCTTCAAACACATGAAATAGTAAAACGCGCTTGCACAGTCTGGTAGTTCTTATTTCAAAACCAGCTTTATAATTTGAAAAGGCATCAGGTCTAAAATCCCAAGTATTTACTTGCTCCAGTGAATCATTTTGTAATAAAGTTCCATAGTCAAATACTGTTTGAAACATGTAATTTGATTCTTCAGGAAAAGCGTCTCCTAATTGTTTGTAAGGTGTTGTATTTCCATAAAATATTTTATCAATATATGCATTTACATAAGTAATGTTCCCATTTTTAAATCTGTTTCGATTGTGTAACCAAGAGTCGTCAAAGCCAACTGCATCTTCCTTTTTATAAATGTAATGTGTGCAGTTTCCTTTATCATCAAAAGCAAATTCTGGTAACCATTCAAATATTTTTAATGGATCTTCTGGATTGAAAATTATGGCGTTGTCTGTCCAACCTAAAAGCAAAGTGCTATTTTCTTTAGAAATGACTCTCCACTTTATTCTACTTGTTGCTTTTTCCGTCCATCGTTCTATTCGAGCAAATATTCCTTCTATCCGAGGAATGTAGTTTCTGATAACAAATAAGTCATCTGGGGAGTTTCGTTCATCAATTATGTAATCCTCATTTTCATCCATTTCTAAAATACCCTCTTCGTCTTTTTTGAATGCAGGCACTAAGTCTTCTGCTTCTGAAAACAAGAAAGTATCAGAATCTATTGAATCTATATATTGCGGCAGCCCTTTGTCTGTCTTTCGTTTTATAGATCCTAAATTAATGCTCCAACCCAATCCAAAAATGCCATTTCCTCTTCCTGAATTGTAAGAAAGATTTAAAGAAGGAGAAGCACCTCTTGCTTTTGAAAACGGGAGTGGTATAGAATATGAAGATGTTCCGTTAACTGCATTTACAGAAAACTTTTCGTCTATTCCTTTTATCGCTCCGCCACCTTTTGGTAGATTTATGGAAGGAATTTCTATTGCAATGGATTCCGTTTTTCCTCCATCTGTTTTTAGAAATTCTGAAGTTGGGTTTGTATTGGATTGTTCTTTCATTTTCTATGTTTTACACATCTATTGCTTCTTTAGAGCATGATAAAAAAACAAATGGTACTAGTACACCAAATTCAAATTGATGAATGAATACCTAAGTAAGTGGTAAGATCAAATTAACATACAAAAATAACTTTCACAAAAAAACTGATTATCAAAACTTGAATTATATTTTGATGGTTATTAAATTGGTCTTATCACTTCCTTATATCAATTTTAGCAGCATATAAGCGACCGCATAAATGCGGCCGCCAAAAAATAGCTTTAAGCATCAGTTCCTCTACTGAACTAAAAACTAAATTTTACAATCATTATCAAGTCTTCAAGGTTGTCAATTTCCGTATCGGCAACCGACAAGGCAAAGGCAGTATCGAGTTCAATGTCTGAATTGATTCCTTGACATAGTTTCAAGTCATTTATTCTTGCCAGATTGGTTGGAACAGCATCAACATTTACAGTATATGAAGCAGGATTTTCCTTTACTCTTGCTAGGAACATCACGCTTTCAATCGCCGTATTTGCAAATGGTTGAACCATATAAGGCAATCTCATTTTATCAATTGTCAAATCAATTGTGGCATTCTTTTTAAGCAGATGCCATTCGTTTGGCAAATCATGTTTTAGGTGTAAAGCAAGGTGCATACCTGTTTCTCCTAAATCTTGTTCTATGATATTTAGTTGTTCTTTTAATGCTGCATTTGCAAGGTTCTTCAAACTTGAACCTCCTTCTCTGGAAGTATATTTTACATGAATAGTTACATCCGAAATGGTATCATAATTAAACTGTCTCACCTCTGTTGGAAGTTCTAATCTCCAACTGCTGATGGCTCCTGTTCCTTCAAATGGCAAATAGCGTTCATCTCTAAAATTCAATTCAAACATTCCGCTATCGTTTTGCGAACTACTTGCTGCGATGGATTGAATTGCACCTACATTGTAAACAAATCGCTCATCATTTCCGAGGTCTTCGATATATCCTGTCCCTGAAATATTGTCTGCATTTGTATTCTTTCTGTATCTATTATTGACCAAAGACATTTTAGCACTTACAGAAGTGTATGGGCCAGAAATACAAGGCAAGCTGATACTTACAGTTTTTATTCTTCTAAAATATTGGCCCGCAAAATCCATATCATATAACGCCTCTGGAATATCAAAGTCGCAAACACCCGTTGCGCGTAATGTAACCAAAGATCCTGGATCCAACATTGCTAATGAAATGTGTTTAGTTATTTCATATTCCCGCTTATTTTTATCCAAGTAACTGATTTCCATTCGCTTGATGTCGTGGATCAATTTATCGGCACATTGCAAACCTTTTTTCATTCCATCCCAATAGCCATAAGAAATAAAACTATCATCATTACCCAATTCAAATTTATAACTGCGTTCTGCTTTTTTAGCAACATCAAAAGATAATTTGTAAGCAGTAAAATATACAGAACTAATTTGACCTATCATCCAATTATACAACTCTTTATTAGTGAATTTACTCTTCATAAAATCATCTGTTTTCTTTGCATTCTCAATTTGCAAATCGTGATTTTCTAAATCATTTTGAGCTATATCTCTACGAATTCCGGCAGCAACAATTTGTTGATCAATGTTAACAATTTCTTTATCAGCTATTCGCTTTTGCAATTTCCAGTCCTCTTCTCGTCTTTCAAATCCACCTTTTATGGAAGCTTTATTGGCTTGAAAACTGGTAACCGTACTTCCAATTCCTAGGCCTTTACCAACAGCATCTGTGCTGTGTGCCAACAAACTACCACCAAATTTAGCAGCACCGTGAGGCGAACCACCAAATCCTGATGCACCTAAAGCAAAGTCAGGAATCAGTGCCAATATAGCCCCTAATGTATAAGTTGAGCCTGCAGCTATTTGCAATCCAACAGATTGATCTAATTTATCTAAGTTCAAATCTTCTTCAGCAATTGTTTTCTTAATATTGGTATAATAGGTTTGTCTTTCCTGAGTAACCAACTTGGTTTTTTCAAGAACAGTTATTTGCTCTTCAGCTTCTGTAATTTGAAGCACCTTCATGTCTCTAATTGCATTTAATGTCTTTAACTCTAATTCACTTCTCAATAAAGCCATTGTTTCTGCATCTTTCTTCTCTAAAGCTGCCATTAAAGAAATACCAAGTCCTCTCGCTTCATTTGCCAGTTCTGTGGCTTTTTGAGACAAGGTATTAAATCTGTAGAATGGTGCTGGAGCATTCATACCAGCAATTACAGAGGAAATATCGAGACCTGCAGCGGCGGCTCTAACCAACATACCCGGATCAATCGGTGGAGCAAATAATGCCAAACTACGCTCTACTCCATCAATATTTTGACAGTGACGGATTTTAAACAACCTATCACCAATGCGGTCCCAGTACTCCAACATTTTACCGTTTTGTGGAATACAGAAATACAGCATTGACAAGGTAATTGGCGGAGGTGGTAATTCTGCGCCACCTTCTGGTAGGACGGATAAATCAGGTAAAATATTTTCCAAATCAATCAGTGCATTTCCAAAAGAACTCAACTTTCTTTCGATCTGATTGTACGTTTCATATGGTGGCTTTATTGGTGATGGAATCACTCTAGGTTTAGGTCCTAAAATTTTATCCGCCAAAATATACATTTGAGTTGCTTGGGCAATAGATTCCATTGTATCTTGTCTGAATAAATTATCTCCCCATTCAATCAAATTGTCAATGTATTTCATCAACAATGCCTTCTGATACGCAACTGGTCTAAATCTAGCAATCACATCAGGCTTGAAAGGTTTGTTTCTCCATTCACTGATTGCAAACTCCAACTCTGTTCTTTCAGGCGTATTGGGATCGGCAATTTTGTACAATAGAGTATCGATTCTTTGATTGATGTAATCAATTTCCTGATTAAGATAAAACGGTTTTGTCACCCAATATTTTTGAGGTGTATTTCCAGATAATGCTCCTGTAGGATTGAACATATAGTGGAACCATTTCATTGACTCTTCAAACTTCTGATTTTTCGTTAAAGTTGTTGCGAGTAACATTGGTACATGGTAGAATAACTCCCAGTTGTACCCACTATAACTTCCATCGCTTGAAAAATCCAAATCTTCAATAGGGAAAGTCAATGAATTTGTACCATCAGGGTTTCTAATCAAAAGTTTTGGAACCAATGCTTCATTCGGGTCATAGTAATCTTCGAAATCAAAGCTCGTTTTTCGCAATTGGGTAGCACGCTTCATCAATTCTGAAATACCATCTTTATAAAGCGTTTTTTTCAATGAGCAAATTAATGGGTGATACATATTTTTAAATTGTTCCCCATATTTCAATCCAGAATAGGATTTTATTTCAGCAATAATTTTTTGATAATCTTCATCCTCCAATAACTCTTCCAATAAAAGATTTAAATCTTGCGTTGGATCTTCATTATATTTTGCTAGATATTTAACTATCAATGCTACAACATCTTCAATTAATTGTAAAATGTTTGAAGCCGTCTTTTTAACTGGGACAAGTTCTGTTTCTGTTTCTTTTAATCCATAAAAACCTGGAACAATTACATAAGATTGATAACTGTTTTCTTTAAAATATGGCAGCATAGATCCGAATGCAAATTTATATTGGATATAATCACTAAACCCTCCTTTCAATAATAAGAATATAAAATACTGGTAAATCATAAACAACAAATCAATATAAGTAATTTGAAGTGGATAAGTTACTCTGAAATTTCCTGGCGTTTTTTTCAACAGTTCATAAAACCCAAATATTGAAATACCATTTCTTACTGAAAAATCATCTCCTGGAACAGAATTCCATTCATAGTACCTTTGTGATCTGAGCCAAGTGTCATTAAAGTCAGGATAAAAGTCTGGGAAAGGTTCCACTCCTTGGAATACTAATTCAGGATACCCCTTACAACCTGTAAGATTAAAAATACCATTCTTTTCATGGTACTCCTTATTGTTATCGATATTGGATTTGAAAAACATAATTTGTTGAGTCGGCTCTAAATACATCATATTGTATCTGTTCCTATCAATATAATCTGCGGTAAAAACATCTGGCGTTTGAATTCCATTTTCTGAAATTTTCTTAGGTTGCCAAATGTTGTTTGCCAATTCACTAATGGCTAATTGAATTTTCAACTTTCGTCTAGGTTGGTCAACTTCTTGTTCGGTATTATCGTTTTGATCTGGGAGAGTTGCGCCCTGGTTTGGGTCAGGAACTTCACTAAATACTGGCCAAGCCAAATACATCCTATTGTTTCGCATAAATGCTAACAATTTATTCCCAGTAATATCTAATTCTACTTTCTCCCATGGTGTCCAATATCTTTCACTTTCAAATCTTCTGTAATAATACATAGCAGGGTCACCACCTTTTGTTCTGGCAAAAACGTGCATCGTCTTATTTTCAGATTGATACCAAGTTGCCATTACTTCTAAAAAGGCAATATTATCCAGCTTTTCCAAATACTTTACAAGTGCCGTTTCAGCTGAATATTCCGTTAGTTCATTTTGTAATAATTCATCTTCAAATTCTTTAAACAAAAATGATTTATCATCTCGTAATTCTGGCTCAATCCAGTTTTCAGGATATAAGAAAACCTTTCGGTTGGCTTCCCACACACGATAATTTCTCATCCACTTCCACTGTTCCCAATTAAAATCGTTTTCAACATCTGCTGCTGCTTGTGGTTCTAATCCCATTAAGCAACGTTGTACAAATAATTGAATGCTGCCATGTGCTTGTACAATTCGCGACGAAGGCATACAAGCTTCCATTTCAACATCTACAAGGAAGTAATCGAACAAATAATTTTCGTCTTTCATTTCTGGATTGGTCGCCAAAATATAGGTCACAAGCGCATCTCTTTTTTGCGGACGAATGGCATCCATTATTTCTTTCAATGTATCCAACCAAGTACTTTCATCATATCTTGATTTTAATGCAGAGCGTAAAATATTTACATCACTGGCTAAAAGAACTGGTTTAATGTATTCATTGATTTGGGCAATTTGCACCTCCAATTTTCTGAGATATTCTGAGCAGTCTATTAATTTTACCCAATTATTAACATCAGTGTAATTGACAATGTCAAATACAGGGAATAAATGCGCATCTATTTCATCAACAATGCTCCTTTCGCATCCTAACAATAATGCTGCGGCATCAATAAACTGATCTCTTGAGATTGCACTTATTGGCAACAACATCGTTGCAATACTGATAAATGAAATAGGGCTTTCTGCATCAACAGGGTTGACAACAGGTTGATATTTCGCAGCAATATCCAACATTCCAATAAAAGCAATAAATTTATTATAGTCGATATTTACATGGGCAGCATCATAAGGAATGCTATCAAATTCAAACCAAGAAAGTGTAAGGTTATTTTCAAAATACCATTGCAATTGATCATTGCTGATTTCAAAAGATTCAATTAGTGGAAGCAGTTTGAACAGCAGTTTAACGGCTCCAAATTGATCTGGAAAAGCAACATTTGTGATGACTGGTAATATTGGTGTAATGTTGGTAACGTCTGTATCTATTAGAGTATCTGAGCTTAGTATTTCTGAAATCAGAACACTACCTGGAGCGGGCTGTTTTAATTCAGCAAATGCTAAAACGACCTTTACCATTTCCAAATCTGCTTTAAAACTTGTAGCGATAACCTCTTCTAAAATTGTGAGTTTCCCCTGCTCCAATTGATAAATAGCTATAGAGTTAAGCAATGCTTCTAACAGGTTTTTCCCACTGGCAACATTGTATTTTGGCAATGTAATTAACAACTGTGCTTCAGCAGCAGTAATAGCAGCATTTGCAGCTGCGATTTCTGCGGGCGTTGTTGCAACATTCAATTCATCTTTGGCTATTTTTAAATCAGACAATGCTGTTTGGTGATCTATAATGTCTTGATCTTTGGTTATTGCTGCTTCTAATTCATCAACCTTATTTTTAATGTCTGTTGTATCAAATAAATCTGCAAATTTTTCATCAACAAGAGTTTTCGCATTGGCAGCACTTGCCCACTCTCTGTCAATAAAAGATAAGAATGTTTTTACATCATCTTCAGATAAGTTTACAAACCTAGCCAATTCATTTTGTAAAATTTCTTTTTGTTCATCAGCTGAAAGGTTGGCATCAAAACGAGAACGGTTTATTCCAAAGTCAGCTTGATATTCTTGTTGTAAGGTTTCTAAAATTTGCTGTATTTTCTCTTCTACATCTGGAATAATTTCAGCTTCATGTCGCAATAAGAACTTTACTTCTGCTACTTTTAGAGGCGACTTTTTAAAATCCTCAACTGCATTTATAAATTTCAAAGTTTGATTAGGCGCATCAGAAAAATTGATATTAGTCAGTTCGTTGTGAATTACAAACTCCTCTACTTTTAACCTTAACTTTTTAATTAAGTGTGATGCTCCAAATAAATAACTTAGGTTTGAAAATGATAAATTTCCATCAGGCAATAACGGTAATAATTTTTCAACATCCACTTGTTTCATTTGAAGGCACACTGAAATGCTATCAATAAAGTTTGCCAATAGTTGTGAACCATCTACATTTTCTGGTAACAAACCTTCGTCAATTATTCCGTTTTTTGCCTTGTTTAAAAAGACATTTTGATAAAGCGGCGAATCAGCATCCTCGTTTAAAATTTTATGTGGAATTTCACCGTAAAATGCAATTAACAGTTCTATTTTAATTCCTGTATTTTCCGAAATTCTTAGTAAGTCGGCTGCTAAACTGATTGTTTTGTTATCAAGCAAGCCATTCCCTAATTTACTTTGTGTAATGATCTGGTCTAATGTCTCAAACTTCCAACCTGTTTTCTTTTGCAATCGCAAAAATCTGTGAATACGATCCAAAGTGGAAATGTCAAGGTTTGCAATTTCTTTATTCATGGAATTGCAAGTGAGATCAAGGTTTTTAATGAATAGCTGTTCTGATGCGTCAATAAATTTTAAAGTCAACAATAAATCAACCTCTTTATAGGTCAACATTGTTTTTTCCATGAAATGATCTAAGCGTTTCATATAATCCAAAACATCGCCAGCGATTGGTGGATCATCCCATTGAGCTGGGGCATTCCAATAATTTTGCTGATCAGCAACTGTAGCTTTCGGCGTTACGATTATGTTTTTTTCCTTTTCTGTCAGACCAAGCTTTTCCGTTGATATTGCATCATTCGCTGGAAGGTTATTTACTTGAAAATCCTTCATTAAATCTGCTCTGGAAATATCAAAGCGATTGAAGTAGGCACTGGCTTCTGTATGATTTAAATCGAAAGGCAATTTAAAGGCGAATTCACTTGCACCTAGAATATTATATGCTTCTGCATTTACATATTCAGGAGCCGCAGCCAATTCATCGGCTGGGGACAAAGTTTGTCTAAGTCTGAAAACTTTGTAGGTGTTTACCCCAACATTTTCGATCTTACATACCAGCTTTGTATCTCTTAAATAATGTGGCAATGAATCGGCAGAACCAGTACTAACCTCTGTTTCATATACGAGTGCCTTATCAGTTACGGGTAAGCCTGCGGCTTCCAAAGTCGACAATAAATTTGCTGAAATTACACCTTGAAAAGCATTCGCACCATCAGATAAATCACCAACATAATCAATTCCTGAATCGGGAGCAATTACTTCCTCTAATAGTTCGCAAACTAGATCAATGTATTTAACAGGCGTATTGGCATTGTCACAACTTAAATCTATTTCTCCTAAGTCTGGTCTTCGTTCAAACAATACATCTTTGGCAATATTAGTAGTAACATTTGGTGTAACCGTTAGATCCGTAACACTTCTTGAGTCTAAGAATTGTAAAATCTCTACCAAATAAGCAGCAGGACTATATACTGAACGACAATGTTCGCAAGCACAGGTATCCGTCAACTTAAAGAGTGATTTTAGATTTGGAAAGTCTTCACTTACAGCTTCTAGTTTTTTATTTAAGGTTGAAGTTTCTATTGATGCAATATCCATTGCTCGCATAGTATCTTGCAATTCACCAGCAATAAGCATAGCAGCTGTATTTGCATTTACAGCTCTAGTATATATCTCAGTAGCTTCAACGGTATTTATTCCTGCACGGGGTGCTATTTCATTTACAAATCTTGTTTCCCCAACCGATACGATGCTGTGAGCTGAATGTATATTATTTTCCCTTAGTGTTATCGTTTTACTGTAGTTTGGAACCAATTTAAAGATTCTTTGCACAGATTTCAATTCCTCTTTTATCGCCTCTTTTTCCTTAACCTTGATCTTTTTCTTTTTCAAAAATAAGTCAATGTTGTCTTTCGTTAGATCAAATGAATCATGTTTGCTTAAAAAGCTGGTTATCGTTTTCTGATTTTGAAATATTGCTCTATCTTCCCTTTCCAGTTGAGCAACAAATGCCACTGTAGGAAATTCTTTTTCCATTTTACGGACAACATTCGAAGCCAGTAAATCTACTGTCTTGGTATCCTTACTATTTTTGGCAATTTTATATTTTTTCTTAGATAATTCTTTTACCCAGTCAGCTTTATTAAGTCTTGCCAATTTTTTAATATCCTTTGCAGCATTTATTTTTTTTGATTTAATAATATTGGGAATAATTTTATTATCAAACCCTACCAATTTTCCCAAAGCAATATTGACTTTGGCATCTTTGGCACTCTTTTCATTTTTAAAAAATGATTCATCTGTTATTTTCTCAAAAAACACATTGATGTCATTTTTGTGTTCATTGAATAACTCTCCAACTTCTTGAATTTTCCCTTCTGTTACAAAGCGAGTCATTATATCGACTATTTTTTGAGGTTGTACTTTATCATAGTATGCCTCAGCTTCTTTTTTAAATTGTTGTAATAATTTAAGGTTGCTTTTAATTTCTTTTACAACACTAGAAGCGACTATTTTCTCTTTGACCGCACTTTTCAAATCTTTTGTGATAGTTTTTTCGTCCAGAAGTGCAGCATCGAATAAAAGAATTTTCAGATCAGCATTTAAACCAATTTCTAAACGAGCACTTAGTGGATTTGCAAGGTCATTTTTAAGCAATGAATTTTTGCGAAACAATCCATAAAAGAAATCAGCATCTATTTTAGAAAGCTGCTCAATTCGCTCTGACAATATCAAGTATTCAATTTTCTTTGAATCAATACCAGTCTCTTTCGTTAAGAAGGTAATGTCTCGATGCTTTTTACTTTCTTGTAATTCTGCTATCGGAACATCATTGGCAAGAAAAGCAACTTCTTTGCTTATATAATCAAATTCAACAAATTCAGGTTTTATCTCATTTTTGATAACAATGTTAATCTCCTCTCTATTGGATGCATTGAATCGCACCTCTTCAATAGAAGATTTATACAGTTCGGTTTCTTTTTCTCTGGTAAAAACTTTCACTAAAATATCGGCTGACTTTCTTTCCCTCTCCTCTAACTGACTGTGTAGCCAAATGATTTTATATTTACCCATTCTATCGGTAACTGTTTCTGCCAGCAACTCTTCGCTACGCATATCCATGTCATAAACCTTCACTATAAGATTTGCAAGTGGTTGGTTTTTTAAATCTGTTATTTGACCTAATACGGTATTAGGCTTATTATTTTTATTTAGCTTTGCCATTATTTTATGTTTAGGTGTTAAGGATTTTAGTACTATTAAAAGCTTATTCACAAACCATAAGAGAGTAGTCAATTTCTTCTGGCTCTGAATAACAAACTTCGTCTTCTGGTTCTGAGTAATTAACCGTTTCTTCTTCTGGTTCTGAGCTATAGGATGCAACTCCAACAGTTGTATTTACAATAGCCGCAGAAGCTGTTACAGGTTGCATTACAGTTGCTGATGTTAACAAGGTAGTAACAGGAGCCTCTGAACGCACTGCGGTAGATACCAACAATGTTGCGGGTGTTCTGCCAGATGCACTAACATTTGCTGCATTTAAAACGGTTACTCCAAATGATGCACAGTCATTTCCAAACAAGCAATACGCTCCATATCTACCAAAGTTGGTCGTTGGTGCTGCTGCTGAAGAGGCTAATTTTGCGGGAATCACTCCTAGTGCATTTGCTTCTGCCGCTGTTAATGGTGCAGCAGATCTA
>JAHDGP010000049.1 GCA_020627525.1 Bacteroidota bacterium | reverse complement strand
CACGGTGGTCTTGAATCATTAGGATTGTTGTCTCCATCATCACAAATAGCAATATCCAATTGTCCCAATTCGCCTGCATCATCACTACTTAATTGGATATAATAAACTTCACCGGGAACCAATCCGTTAGCACCTGCCGTTACATCATTACAGTCCATTGTCAAATCGGCCGCAGAATTAATATTTAAAGTTCCGCCCGTATCTGCACCATCTATAAAAGAAAAATATTCACATTTTGTTTTGATGGCAGTACCATCACATATATTTACACCACTTGTACATCCATATCCATCAGCGGCATGGTAAATAACAAACTCTGTACCTATCTGTGTATTTCCATTAGGGTCTGTATCAATAAAAACAGCACCACTTGCCGGCGCCGTAAAGGCAAACCAAGCAGTTCCACCTACAGACATATCATCTACTCCTCCTGGACCCGTTGGAAGAATGGCGCTTTCACAAGCTTCCATTGTTTGATCCGAACACCAAGAATAAGAAGTTGTACCACAATTCACAGCCAACATTGGAGCATCACAAATATTATCTGGAACGTCTGGAAATAATGGTGCACCTGTAACAACGACCTCAACAGTAATAGAATAATCTGCTGTAGAACAACTTGTACCACCAACACCATTTGTACCAGTACCAGTAAAAGTATAAGAGTTTGTTCCAGGCGTCAATGTAATGCTTTCGTTTTGCGTACCATTTGTTCCATTACCATCTCCATCACAATTTGTAACGCCTAATCCACCATCATCTTCACAACCTTTCCATTCAAAACTCAATCCTGTTGGAGAACAGGCTGGATAAGACTCACTGAAAATTTGGCTAGGAACATTAGGAGCCGATTGATTTGTACCATTCAGTTCTTCGTATTGAAAATTCAAACCATATCCATTCCCATCAATATCAGGGCTATCTTGTGTACTGATTGCCCAAAGATTATCAGTATCTCCAATAAAATCGCAATCATCAGTTAAAGTTGTACTACCGCCAGTTACAGTAACTGTAACCGAAACTTGCCCATAAAATACAATGGGAAGCAAAAAAGCAGTTAAAAGTATTAATAAATTTTTCATTTTTTTTGGTTTAGTTTTTTTAATCTTTTACTACAATTGAATCCCAAAGACGATAGCCTTCATTCCACTTAAAGAGGGGTTTAATGTAAATGCTGTATTCAGTATCTCCATTTTTACAAACAACTTCAGCAACGGTACTTGTACCCTCTTTACTAAATTTGTGATTGATTTCTGCTATATGAGAAATGTCAAACCCTCTCGCTTTCAATTGAGTAGAAACTGTTAATACATTATTGAGAATTTTAGCTCTAATGTCATTTTGATAATTCTCAATATTGGTATTGACTTGGTTTCTTTGTCTCTTATTTGTGATAAGATCACCATTCATCATAGTCTGAATATCAGAAACGGATGGAATAAAAGACTCAAGATTTTCAAAGTTTTGAGCAAGCACATCGGTCAAAACCTGATGAACCACTTGATCATATTCTCCTTTCAAATCTTGCCCAAATGTAATCTGAGAAGAGCACAAGAGAATTAATAATATAAGTTTTTTCATAATATTTAATTATTTGGTTAATTTATATTTCTATAGTTGAAATTAATTTTTAAACCCTTAGGAAAACATGACCGTACGACTTCGCATAAAGCAAAGTATCCTTTTTAATGATCGAGGGCAATTATTGTAAGTTGTCAAGATGTTCATATAGATAGATAATGAACTTGGGTAATTGCACCTAATTATCGCATAAACTTTACTCTAATATAATATGCATAAATGTAACCTCAAAAACTTTTACTTATTTATATTCTTGATTATTTATAAATTGCAGGATGAACAAATTTGTAAACTCAATCTGTTTGGAACTATTTAGAATTCTTTTGGGCTTTTGTCTTGTTTTTGAAACATTTCGATTGTATAAAATTCTACAAAGTTATTATATAAATCCTGAGTTTTTGTTCAAGTTCCCATTGTTTGAATTTGTAAAACCATTCCCATTTCCAATCCTGTTAGCCATTCTAACTTCAATGTTTTTAGCCAGTTGTGGTATTCTACTTAAAGTATTTTACAAAGTTAGTTTAGTAATTTTTCTAGTATTTTATAGTTATTTTTTTCTTTTAGATTGCAGCCATTACAACAATCATTATTATTTGGTGATACTGATTTTGTTTTTATTGGTAATCATACCTCAAAATGGAAATCTGAGAACTTTCATAAAAACCAACGAAGCACCAACGGCATCCTTATGGGGAATTTGGGTTTTGCGCTTCCAGATTTTAGTTGTTTACTTTTATGGAGGTATAGCTAAACTCCATTTTGATTGGATAAATGGGGATGTTATGAATGCTGTTTTCAATCAAAACCCCAATCAAATTCCGTTCTTTTTTCCTTTTTCAATTGAAAATTCCGTTTTGTTATACACCTATGGTGGGATAATCATAGATTTGTTCGTAGCCCCGCTTCTCCTGATGAAGAAAACAAGATGGCTTGCCTTTTTTGTTTTGGTAGCATTTCATTTATCCAATGCATACTCGCTAAACATTGGAATTTTCCCCTATTTTATGATCGCTGCCTGTATACTCTTTTGGAATGGGGATCAGCTTCAAAGCTTGTTAAAACGACCAAAGGTAAAAACATCAGAAAATCCGTTTGCTAGAGAATCTTCTATTTCAATTTACAACCAAATGTATCCCATTCTTTTATCTTCATATATCGGTTTTCAATTACTCTTCCCACTCAGACATTACCTAATTTCAAATAATGTAGATTGGACTGGTCAGGGCAAATTCTTTTCTTGGCGGATGAAAATGCCCCACAAAAGTCTGGAACAATTTGAAATATTTACTTTTGATAAAAAAACAGGCGAAGAATACAAACCCAATATCAATATTACAGGAGAGCAATTAAATGCTTTCGTTTATTACCCTACTCTATTGCCTCAATTTTTAGATGCTTTGGTAGAAAAGATTGATGGTAAGCAAAAAGAAGACATCCAATTTAAATTGAATGTAAAAGTGAGTATGAATGGAAAAAATGCACAAACTGTTTACAGTCAATCCTATAATTTTTCCGATGCTGAATTAGAATTGTTTAAGGATAATAAATGGATCACTGTTTTAGGAAATTAAAATCAAAGCAGGTTCGTAGAAATGGCATTTATTTCACAAATTATTTCGGCGCCCACCGCAATAAAAACAAACTAATTATCCCAAAAATAATATTAGGTAGCCATACTGCTAGAAATGGAGAAAAATTAGAATTGATGGCAAAAGAAGTTCCGAACTGCATCATCACTACAAAAGCACCACTGATGGCTAAACCAATTAAAATGTGCAACCCCATACCTCCACGGGTTTTCTTAGAAGCAATGGCGAAACCGATAATGGTTAAAATAATGGTGGCAAAAGGCAATGCTGTTCGCTTATATTTTTCAACTTTAAGAGCGGGTAAAATGCTAGATCCTTTGATCTGCTCTCTTTCGATTAATTTATTAAGATCTGGCGTTGTCAAAGCGTCTTTAAACATTTCTTTTTTACCAAAGTCGGAAGGAGACAATGGAATAGATTTAAACAAAGTATCACCTGTAACCAATTTTTCGTCCTGCCCATCTATTTCCCTATAAGTATAATTCCTAAGCAACCACTCTTTTTTATCATTTTGCCATTTGATTTCAGAGGCTTTTAATTTGGAAACCATTTTTTTGTCTTTCACAACTTCCAAAATAAACTCTCTCCCTAAACTGTCTTTTGGCTCATAAGATTTTAGGGTGAGAAATGAATGCTCATCCAGTTGCATATTTATGTTTCGTTCCCGCTTATTTAATTTTTTGCTAGAATATTTATCATTGTACTCCAACATTCCATAATTTGCTTTGGGAACCAAAAAATGATTGGCGTATAATTGCAAGCCCATCAAAAAAACAGCCGAAAACAAATAGGGCACCAATAAAATCCTATAAAAGCTCACACCACTGCTCAAAATTGCAACTATTTCCGTTCTAGAAGCCATTTTAGAGGTGAAAAATATTACTGCTATAAAAATAAATAAAGGACAAACTAATAAAATAACATTGGGGATAAAATTAAAATAATATCCAAAAATTACATCTTTTAATGGAACATTGTATTCAATAAAATCATCTACACTTTCAGATGCATTTACAACAACGGTTACTAAAATAGCCAGTACCGTTGTAAAAAAAAACGTACCTAAATATTTTTTAACAATATACCAATCTAACTTCTTAATCATTTCCTACAACCTGTTAGTTACTTTCTTAACCATTTCCTTTTTCCAAGCATAAAAATCTCCCGCAATAATGTGTTTTCTTGCCTCTTTCGTTAAATACAAATAAAAAGCCAAATTATGGATACTGGCTATTTGCGAACCCAATAATTCATTTGAAATTACCAAATGCCTCAAATAAGCTTTCGAATGTTCACGGCTTGTTTCGGCAGTGCTGTTTGCATCAATAGGCGAAAAATCATCTTTCCACTTTGCGTTTTTAATGTTTATAAATCCTTCACCAGTGAAAAGCATTCCATTTCTGGCATTTCTGGTAGGCATCACACAGTCAAACATATCTATTCCCAAAGCTATGCATTCCAAAATATTGGCTGGTGTACCTACGCCCATTAGATAACGCGCTTTGTCCTTCGGCAGTATTTCCGTTACAACTTCTGTCATTTCATACATTTCTTCTGCTGGCTCTCCTACAGACAATCCTCCAATGGCATTTCCCACCTCACCATATTTTGCAATTTCTTCGGCAGACTGTCTCCTCAAATCTTTAAAAGTACTGCCTTGCACAATTGGAAACAACGTTTGATCATATCCATACAGAGGCTCCGAAGCATCAAAGGCATCTTTGCATCTCTTTAACCAACGATGTGTCATGTGCATAGATCGCTTGGCGTAATTGTATTCACAAGGGTATGGCGTACATTCATCAAAAGCCATTATAATATCTGCACCGATTTTACGCTGTGTTTCCATTACATTTTCAGGCGTAAAGAAAAGTCTGGACCCATCTATATGAGATTGAAATTTAACGCCTTCTTCTTTAATTTTTCGCATATCCGCTAAAGAATAAACCTGATATCCACCACTATCAGTCAAAATAGGTCCATTCCAATTATTGAATTTATGCAGACCTCCCGCCGCATTTAAAACATCCAAACCAGGGCGTAAGTATAAATGGTAAGTATTTCCTAAGATTATTTGGGCATTAATAACATCTTTTAACTCCTTTTGATGTACGCCTTTCACCGTTGCAGCTGTTCCAACAGGCATAAATATCGGTGTTTCGATTACTCCGTGATCAGTAATCAACTTTCCCGTTCGCGCTCTGCATTCCTTATCTTCTTTCTCTAAAATGAATTCCATTATGTAAAGGTAAGAAATGTGAGCATGGCAAAATCAAGAATGTTTCAAATTTTACCAAAACAGCCTTAAGTTTTCCACAAACTTCATTTGTCAACAATATTGTAATTATAGAACTTGGTCTCATAAATATTACAAGGATTTAACTATGTTTGTAAACTAAAGCAAAGTACTGATTCTTGGAAAACCTGTTATTATATACATTCATTGCTTCTTCAATTTTCCAAATGCTGTATTACATTTTGTTTTTTGGAAGATTTGCATTTTTCCGAAAAAACATTCCCAGTATACCAGATAAAGAATTGCCACCAGTTTCGGTGATAATTTGTGCAAGAAATGAAGCGCAAAACTTGCAAGAACATATACCATTTATAGCAAAACAATCATATCCCGCTGATTTTGAAATAATTATAGTAAACGATCGCTCCGTCGATAGTTCTCAAAGCATAATTGAATCTTTTTCTAATATATATCCGTATATAAAATCGGTAGTTATTTCGGAAAATGAAAAAATTTTATTAAGAGGTAAAAAACATGCATTGGCTAAAGGAATCGAAAATGCAAAGCACGAACATTTAATTCTTACAGACGCTGATTGTCATCCCTCTTCCTCGAATTGGCTTAGGTCAATTGCATCAAAATTCACTAAAAACAAACAAATTGTACTCGGATACAGTCCTTATGAAAAAAGAGACAGTATGCTCAATGCAATTATTCAATATGAAACGCTTATGACAGGCATGCAATATCTGTCTCATTTTGAATGGAATATTCCCTATATGGGAACAGGTCGCAACCTTTCATATACCAAAAAAACTTATTGTGATTTTGGAGGATTTAAAAAAATTGGTCACATTCAATCTGGTGATGACGACCTATTTATATGCAATGTAGCGACTGGTAGGAACACCAATATTTCTATAGAAAAAGAGGCCCATTGTATCTCTAAAGTCCCCGAAAAATGGGCTGATTGGATCACTCAAAAACAAAGACATCTTTCTACTGCAAAGTACTATAAATGGTCTCACAAATTAACGCTTGGGGCGTACTCCATAACTCATTTTTTGTTTTACATATCTCTAGTTTTTTGCATTTTCTTCAAGCTTGGATTAGTTTTTGTTTCAATAATAGCACTAACTAAATTATTGTTTCAATACATCATTTTTAACAAAATGCGAAAGGTGTTAAATGCGCCAGTCTATGTATTGCAACTACTTTTAATTGATGCTGCATTTGTAATTTACTATGTGGCATTTGGAATTTTTATTAATCCGCAAAAAACAGTGCTATGGAAACGAAACAACTACTACGTGTCCGAGGATGGGTGAAAGATGCTCATTCGGGACAACCGATTAAAGGGGTTAAGGTTACTACGGATTCGGACTTCAAAGGAAAAGAAACTACTGATAAAGGTAAGTTTACCATCCAAGTTAAAACAAAATCCGATGAACCAACTCTTAAATTCTCATTCCCAGGATATAAGTCTATAAAAAGATCTATTTCCGTAAGCAATCCTAAGAAAGAAATAAACATTTCTTTGTTTAAAAATACTGAATTCAAGGACCTTGATGATCACACACTGATTAGAAAAGCTTTGGATGGTAGTCAAAAGGCATTCGCCATATTAATGAAACGATATAAAGATTCTGTTTATTATGTTGTTCTAAAAATGGTAAATAAACCAGAGGACGCAGAAGATTTAACCATCGAAGCATTTGGTAAAGCTTTTAACAAACTAGATAAATTTAGCCCTGACTACGCATTTAGTACTTGGTTATTCCGTATTGCAATTAACAACTCAATTGATTTTATAAGAAAGAAACGTCTACAAACTCTGTCTATTGACAACCCTATTAGTAATGAAGATGGCGATACAATGTCTCCACATATTGTTTCGGATGTCCTTGATCCAGAAGAAAGATTTATCAAAAATCAGCGTAAAAAAATTATGCGTGAGATTACAGAGAAATTGACACCTAAATACCGTCAATTGATTGAACTTCGTTTCTTCGAAGAGCTTTCTTATCTTGAAATTGCAGATGAAATGAATTTGCCAATCGGAACAGTAAAAGCTCAATTGTTTAGAGCCAAGCAACTTTTACACAACATTTTGAAAAATGGCAGAAATTTCTAAATTTCGATAGAATAGTACAACAGAAAAATAACAAAAAGCTCCGCTCAATTTCATTGAGCGGAGCTTTTTGTTTTAGGTCCCTCGCATCATTTTGAAAATAAAATTTGGTAAATCAAAATATTTTTTGTAATAGGTGCCTTCCTCCTATAGAAAGGTTGCGAGTCGTTTTAAAAGTAATAAATCCCTCCCTATTTCCTAACTAAAAAAAAATTTTTTAGCGTACAAAAGTCTCAAACAAATTATCATACTCTTCAATCCTATTTTCCCAATCATAGACCATCGCATATTGTTCAACTTTTTGTTTTCGGATGACACCAACATTGAAAATTAAGCGTTGCAACCGATTTACAAAATCTTCCTGATCATTATAAAAAAATGTATTGGACAAAGCCTTCGGAAAATGTTCAGGATATGCCAAACGTTTCGGTAACAATGGTTTCACATTACAAGCCAATGCTTCAATCAATGAAATACCGAAAAAGTCTTGATTGGAAGTTACTGGTAAAATGTCAGCTAAGTGCAACCACTTCGCATATGCTTGAAAATCTGATGCAAATCCCCAATGTAGAATCTCATTCCCAAAATGGGAATTGGCTTTTTCGAAAATTTCCGGAGCCTTTGAATAAGATTCTCCCAAAACGATTAAATTGAATTTTATACCTCTTTCTTTCAATTGCATTAAAGCATCAAAAAATGCTTCTGGGTTTTTATCATACTCCCAACGATGATTCCATAAAATTTTTGCCCATCGGTCATTTGGCTCATTTGAAAAATCAAAAGCTTTGAATTTTTGTAAATCCAGTCCCAGGTGCAAAACACTCGATTTACTATCAATTATTTCAATAGAATCCAATTCATTGTGATCTGGAAAGCCTTTCAAAAATTTTGGCAATGCATTGATAAATGAAGATTTATGATATGCTGAATTAAACAACACAAAGTCAGCAGCCAAAGCAGTTGTGTAATTTTTAAAGCCATAATGCAAGTCTCTCTTTAAAATAGTGTCTTGATCTGTTGGAGACCACGGATATGTGAGCTGATTTTCATGAAAGTAAACTGCTATAGGAGTTTGTTTGATAGATTTTCTTGCCAATCCTGCAAAAGCTGCAACATCAAGCATATCTGTAGCCAAAATCAAATCTGGCAAAACCTCTACCCTTTCCATTTGCTTTGCAAACGAATAAGCAGCTCCTTCCATTCTCCATTTCCAATGCCTGCCTTCCAGGCTCATTATCTGTACATCATGTTGACTTTTTTCGGCAAAACCTTCTGCCCATTGTTTGTGTGATCCTGAAAAAAAAGGCTCTAAAAGTAGTATTTTCATATTATTTAAATAGTTTCAATTCAAAATCATAACAAATTCATTATCAATGATTCAAATAGCTTTAAAATTAATTTAATTTAGCATCTTAATTGTATCTTTGTAAAAATTTGTAAGAATAAGTCGAAAAATAAAATTTCAACAATTGAAACGATTTTTAACAGTTTTTTGTTTTCAAGGTGAAGTTCGTTTTAATACAAACTTATATTCCGTATTATCGTTTAAATAAATATGGAACATTATTACTAAACATAAAAAAATAGATGAGTAAAAATAAAGCCCAAAAAAGGCTATCCCACAAAATTGAAAAAATCTTCAACAACTTTCCTTATTCTGGATTTACAGCCAAACAAATCCAAAAAAAATTAGCCAACAAAAAATTCTTTAGAAAAAATATTAAAGAATGCCTTTTCAATTTACTACAACAAGGCAAAATTTATCAAAGCAAAGATGGTCGATTTTTTAATCAAGCCGAAATCATCGATCCTAAAATTCCAACTGAAAAACTAAGTTTTGTTGAAGGAACAGTCGATTTGACCTCAAGAGGTGCTGCATACATTGTTACCGATGAATTTGAAGACGATATTTATATTTCAAGAAAAAATGTAAACAGAGCATTTGACGGAGACATTGTCAAGGTGCTTTTGATGGATAAAAAATCTGGCAAATTAGAAGGTGAAATTATTGAAATCGTAAGACGAAGACAAGAAGAGTTTTCAGGCATTATAGATATGCAAGAAAAATTTGCTTTTTGTAGGTTGGAAAAATCTAAAGTTCCTGTTGATTTTTATATTAAATTGAAAAACCTGAATGGTGCCAAACAGAATGACAAAGTTATTGTCAGTATGATTGGCTGGCCCAAAGATCAAAAAAGCCCTTATGGTGTTGTAAAAATGATCTTAGGACAACAAGGTGAACACCACGCCGAAATCAAATCTATCATTATAGATAATGGATTTTCTTTAAAATTTCCGAAAAAGGTAAGAGCCTTTGCGGAAAGTCTTACAATGGATATTCCACAAAATGTAATTGACAAAAGATTGGATTGCAGAGGCATTCCAACATTTACAATTGACCCGCACGATGCCAAAGATTTTGACGATGCGCTTTCGCTGCGTTTACTCGATTCTGGAAATTGGGAAGTCGGTGTACACATTGCCGATGTTTCTCATTATGTCAGACCTGATACGCCGGAAGATTTAGAAGCAATGAAAAGAGCGACCTCTGTATATCTGGTAGATCGTGTCATTCCAATGTTTCCTGAACAATTGTCTAATGAAGTATGTTCCTTGAGACCAAATGAAGACAAACTGTGTTTTTCTGCAATTTTTGAGTTAAATGAAAATGCGGAAATTATCAATAGACAATTTGCGAGAACGGTCATTCATTCTAATAGAAGATTTACCTATGAAGAAGCTCAGGAAATAATTGAAGGAGCGGATGGAGATTTTAAAAATGAAATCTTGAAAATGTATGATCTGTCTACAAAAATTCGAGCAAGAAGAATGGCGAAAGGAGCAATTCGTTTTGATCGTCCTGAAGTAAAATTCAAATTAGATGACAAAGGTAAACCAATTGGTGTTTATTTGAAAGTTCAGAAAGAAGCCAATATGATGATTGAAGATTTTATGCTTTTGGCAAATGAATCTGTTGCTACTTTCTTCTCCAGTTATGTGCAAAATAACAAAAAAGCGCCAGCCGTTTATAGAACACACGCTCCACCAGAAATGGAAAAGTTGGAAAACTTTAGATTGATGGCAGCACGTTTTGGACATAAATTAAATTTCACAACTCCAAAAAACATTTCTAATTCAATTAATGATGTTTTGAAAAAAGTTCAGAACCAACCAGAAGAAAGTTTAATAGAAACATTGGCAGTGCGTTCTATGCAGAAAGCAGAATACACCACTGGCAACATCGGACATTACGGATTGGCATTTGAGCATTATACGCATTTCACTTCACCCATCAGAAGGTATCCCGATATTATGGTTCACAGAGCCTTGCAAAGAATGATGGACAAGGATGCGGACTTCGATAAGGTGATGATGGAAAAAATTGCACAACACGCTTCTGCCCAAGAAAGAAATGCAATGAAGGCAGAAAGAGATTCGGTAAAGTTTAAACAAGTAGAATATTTGTCAGAAAGATTGGGTGATGAATTTGAAGGAGTAATTTCGGGTGTTCAGTCTTATGGCTTTTTTGTTGAATTAAGCGAAAACTATTGTGAAGGTTTGGTTCGAACAGAAAGTTTGACAAAGGACAAGTTTATTTATATAGAAGAAGAGTTTGCACTTGTCGGTCACAGGACAGGAAAGAAGTATAGACTCGGAAATAAAGTTAAAATTGTCGTAGTTGCAGCAGATTTAATAACAAGAACGGTCGATTTTGAGTTAGTCTGAATCGTCGTTTCGGCTTCACTCAACGACATTTAGGTGCCTCACTTTGTAGATTGGTTTGGAAGCACTCAAAGGCATTTTGGTGCCTCACTTTGTTGATCGGTTTGGATGCACTCAAAGGCATTTTGGTGCCTCACTTTGTTGATCGGTTTGGATGTGCTCAAAGGCATTTAGGTGATCGTTTTTTTTGCTGCATAAAATGCTTGAGAATTTTAAGTATTGTTTGGAAAATTTTTCTACTATCTTTCAACTTAACATCAATGTCATTGACGCAAATTGTTTGTCCACTTAAATTGCTTTTTAAACAAAACATCACTGCCACTGAGCGGAGCCGGAAGGGCAACTCCGACAAAACAATCTTTTCAAACAAAACGTTAGTATACTATGAAAAATTATTTGAATTATACTTTATCATTGATAATCTGTATTTTGTTTATTTCTTGCGAAACGAAAAGCAAGGCACAAAAAAGTACAAGACAGGCTACCAGTGCACAAAAAAGTCAATCTCAAAGAGCTGACAAAGTTGTAAAGACTGAAACCGAGTGGCAGGAACAATTAACAAAACAGCAGTATTATGTTACAAGACAAAAAGGTACAGAGCGCGCTTTTACCGGTGAATACTGGGATAATAAAGAAAAAGGAATTTACACTTGTGTATGTTGTAATTTAGAATTGTTCGATTCAAATACAAAATTCAAATCTGGAACAGGTTGGCCAAGTTTTTATGAACCAATCAACGATACCGCTGTAGCTTCAGAAGTTGATCAAACTCACGGAATGAAAAGAACGGAGGTTTTATGTGATCGCTGCGATTCGCATTTAGGACACGTTTTTCCTGATGGTCCTCAACCAACTGGTCTGCGTTATTGCATCAACTCAGCTTCATTAAAATTCATCAAGGAATAACATTTCGATCACCAGATTTTGAGTAAAGAGATTTACTGAATTGCTGGGTGTATTTCTATAAAAAAATTCCCACCAAATTCAAAAAACAATGTCGTACATTTGGCTTAGTATCTATATTTTTTGTCGATGAAAAAAAATCCAACACCACAACAAATAGCATTGGCGACGACGGGTTTGCAAATACTTGCTTTGGTCGCTTGTTTGATTATTGCGCAATTTATCTTCCAAATAAAGTTGTCTGATAAGTTAATATTATCAATCATTGTGGGGATTGTATTGATTTTTATATTTAACTATCTAATAACTATAAATGCACTTAAAAATTTCATTTACAGAAAAATTAAAACCATCTACAAATCCATTCACAA
The DNA here is from genome assembly GCA_020627525.1 of Bacteroidota bacterium. GTDB lineage: Bacteria > Bacteroidota > Bacteroidia > Chitinophagales > UBA2359 > JAHDGP01. The sequence continues at coordinate 3,551 of JAHDGP010000049.1, read as the reverse complement.
CTTAAAACAACCAAAGGGAAAGGTTTATAGTGAGATTTCAATGAATGAGGATATTATTGGACAAGTAGAGGAAGAGGTTTCAGGTTGGACGGACGATACCAATGAGGAAATTTTGGAGCTGAAAAAGAACGAAAATTTTAGAAAAGAATTTTTGGGCAATGTGTCACACGAATTAAAAACACCAGTGTTTGCGATACAGGGATATATACAAACGCTCATCGACGGAGGGCTGGATGATCAAAACATTAACTTGAAGTATTTAATAAACGCAGATAAAAATATTGATCGGCTTATTAGTATTCTTGATGATTTAGATGTTATTTCAAGGCACGAAAGTGGTCAAATGGTTATCAACTATGAGGATTTTGACATTGTTGAACTTGCACAGGAAACGATAGAGCTAAATATTCTAAAAGCAAAAAAAAGAAATATTTCTGTAGGTATCAAAAAGGGGTTTTCAAATGCAATTATGGTTTCTGCTGATAGAGAAAAAATACAGCAGGTACTCACCAACCTAATTATTAATTCGATTAAATATGGTAAAGAGGGAGGAAACACCAACATTGGATTTTACGATATGCACAACAATATTTTAGTGGAAGTCTCTGATAATGGAATTGGTATTGACAAAAGTGCCTTGCCCAGATTGTTTGAGCGCTTTTTCCGCATTGACAAAAGTAGGTCCAGAGACGCAGGAGGAACTGGACTTGGACTGAGCATTGTAAAGCACATCGTTGAGGCACACAATCAAACAATAAATGTAAGAAGTACCCTAAAAGTCGGTTCAACTTTTGGATTTACATTACAAAAAACAAATTCTTAGTAAAAAGAACGTTTTAAGCACACAAAAAGATCTAAATTTACTCTTCAGCTTTGCCTTTTTCTCCTTTCAACATTCTATAAATTGTAGATTTACCAATCTGCAACTTCTTAGCAACTAAAATCACATTGTTATCATATTTTTCAAGATAGTGATGAATAATTCGCTCTGTATATTCTTTCAAAGAAACTTCATCCACCAAAATGTTTTGAATGGATTTGGGACTATTAAATGTAACATCTTCTGCTGTAATCATTGCACTTTCAGCCATCACTGCTGCCAACTCAATCGTTGCTTTCAACTCTCTGACATTTCCAGGATAACTGTATGCAAGCAACTTAGCATTTGCACCAGGAGTTAATTCAAATTTTGTATTCCCATCTTTACGAGAAAAATTATTCAAAAAATAATTCGCCAATTCAATAACGTCTTTACCTCTTTCTCTTAAAGGTGGTAAGTTAATTGGAAGCCCCAACAACCTATAATATAAATCTTCTCTAAAATTACCGTTTTCAACTTCCAAAGCCAAATCTTTGTTTGTCGCAACGATGATTCGAGAATCAAACTTTATAGTTTCATTGCCCCCTACTCTTTTAAACTCTCGTTCTTGCAAAGCTCTCAATAGCTTTACCTGCAAGCTCATGTCCATTTCTGCAATTTCATCCAAGAACAAAGTGCCTTTATCAGCAAACTCAAACTGACCCAATTTTCTGTGATTGGCACTCGTAAAGGCTCCTTTCTCATATCCAAACAGCTCACTTTCCAATAAGTCTCTAGGAATAGCTGCTACATTAACAGCAACAAATTTGTTTTGTTTTCTTCTTGAGTTAAAATGAATTGCTTGAGCAGCTAACTCTTTGCCTGTTCCTGTTTCCCCTGTAATTGAAACGGTGATATCACTCTTGGCGGCCTTCTCTAATAATCGAAATATATTTTGAATGGGCGCACTATCTCCAATGATCGTTTGCCTAAAATTGTATTTCTGATCAAAGTTCTCAGATATATTTTTTACATCTTTTTTAAGATCCAAATGAAGCATTAATCGCTGATATGTTTTCAACAACTCATCTTTTACCTCACTATTTTTAGGGATAAAATTTGCTGCTCCATTTTTTATCACATCAACTATTGCAGGTACATCAGTATCACCGGACATTACAATAACTGCTATTTTACTATTAAAGCTTTTTACCTTTTCTAGCAATTCGTTCCCACTCATATCTGGCAACTTCAAATCAGTCGTTACAATATCAGGATTTAGGTGAAGATTTTCGAGGCAGTCCTTCCCAGTTGAAAATGAATGCACTTCATAATCTGGGTTTAACTTTGTTATGTATTCAACTAATCGCCGAAACTCCGGATCTTCTTCTACAACCAATACCCTTCTTATTGGATGTCTGTCTACTTCCTTCATACATTATACTTACGTCTTTACTTTATTGTTGTTTGTAAAATTGTGAACTTTTTTCCCAAATTGGGATATTCTTACATATCACCAACTGCTTATACATATAAAATCAACAAATGTTTTACTTATTCATTTCTATTTTAATATCTCATAAAATTTTAACATTATATTTAAACTTAACATTAACAAACACAAATCACTTAAAACCATCTAATTACTGCCCTTGACTCATTTTTTTCGATCAATCTATTTTGTTCAATATTGCATTTTATCATATATAAAAAAATTTGTCGTTTTTGGATTTTTTTAACAACACCAAGTCCAATAGTCTATAACCTCCAGCCAAGTTTAATCCATATTTGCCAATTACACATTCCCAAAATAATTCAAGAGGGCAAAATTGACAGCCAGCACAGTCTCATGATTTAAGTCTAAATTTTTCATTCAATAAAATTATGAGGAAAAATAATTTGAACAATCAAAGTTCGTTGTATGATTATGCATCAAAAAGAATCAGAAGAAATCATTAAATCAGCCCAAAATTTTATAGTGCAAATAGTGGAATTTCCTTCAAATGACACTGGAGGTTTGCTTGTTGACAGAATAGATTTCTGGAAGTTTCGCAACAAACTATCTATGGTTATTATTGCAAAACAATTGACTGAACAACTCAATTCACAAATCAAAAAAGTATCTCCTGATATTATTATTTCCTTGTTAGAGGCAGCAGGTAAAAGAGAAGACACAAAAATTTTAAAAATGTTTGCCAGTTTGTTATTTGGACACATAAACTCTGAAACTGCACCCTATGTCCATAAGAGCTATTCTTCTGTCTTAGAACAGTTGTCCGCTGAAGATGTAAAAATAATTGAAACGATGTATCTTGGGATCAGTTCAAAAAATATGGATTACAAAACTGTTGGTTACAGTATTTCAACCGCAATGAATTTGTTTAATTTTGTTCATCCCGTCGTTTTACTTTCTTTCCAAAACCTATGGCGTCTAGGCATTTGCAGCAAAGGAGTTGATCCCAATAACCCATCTGAAAATCAAATTATTTTTACAGATTATGGCTGGCAATTTATGAAAGCCTGCTCCATTATAAATTAGGATATAGAAAAATATTGAACAAAGTGGAAGGGCAAAAGCCAAAATATTTAGCAATATTGAGCGAGCCAAAAAACATTAAAGAATATTGAGCAGAGCAAAGATGTTTAAGAATATTGAGCGGAGCAAAGATGTTTAAGAATATTGAGCGGAGCCGAAATATCAGCCTTGATTGGCGTGTATCTTAATATTTTCCTTCATTTTCTGACGATCTTT
>JAHDGP010000455.1 GCA_020627525.1 Bacteroidota bacterium | reverse complement strand
AGATGAATGTTTATTGTACTTAATTATCAATCAAATAGACATAATATATTTACTCAGATCAATAGACAAAAAACTCTAACACTACTGATCCCGATTTTTCAAATCAATGATTTCTGCTAAAATACTAACAGCTATTTCGTGCGGCGTTTGGCTTTTGATTTGCATTCCGATTGGCGAGTGTACTTTGTCGATTAATCTTGCATCTATCCCTTCTTTGATCATTTCATCAAAAAGAACAGAAACTTTCTTTTTACTGCCCATCATTCCCAAATACTTAAATTGTTTGTGAATGATGTTTTTGAGAATGGTCTTATCAGTACGATAACCAAAAGACATCAAAACGATGTATTTGTTGGGTCCACTTGGTATTGCTTCAGAAATATTTTCATAATTATGAACATATACAAATTTTGCATGAATGTTTCTGGTTACGGTATTTAAATTCAGCCGATCATCCAACACATAAATTTTGAAACCAAGGTGATGTGCCATTTGAGACAAAGCTAAACCTACGTGTCCACCGCCAACGATATACATCTCAGGCTTGAATCCAATATCTTCTTCTAAAAACCAAGTGTATTCATCTTTTATAGATAACTGAAATTTTGCATCATTTTCTTGTCCTTTGATAAAGGCAATTCCGTGAGAATACAACTTGAGAACGCCGTATGTTTTTTCTTCTATAGAATCAACAATGTCATTTATAATTTCAATGTGATCCCATGTGATTTTGTAGAAAGCAATTTTTTGTTCACCAGAACAAATCATTCCCGATTTGTTCGATTTTATATTGTGTTGATGGATTTGTGATTTTACAAAAGGGCTAAAATCTTTTTGGAGTAACTCTTGTCTACAATATTCTACCATTTTATGCTCCATAATTCCACCTCCAATAGAGCCATCCAAACGGTAGGAAGTACTAGCATACATTTTAAAACCCTGTCTGCCTGGACTACTTCCGTCGCTATATATAACGTACATAAGAACAACTTGTCGATTCTCTTCTAGTTCTTCTTGTAAATTTTTCCAAAAACTCATATAATTTTTAAGTAGAGAACAGTTTGTATAAATTTATTTTGTTCTGTAAGATGATAATTATGAATGAATAAATTCAATTATATGCTATTCCTACAAGTTTTATCTGTTCTAATTCTTTTGTATAAATAGAGCAATAATGTTAAATACGATTTAAATGCGATTCTTGTTCAGCTTTCAGCTCACTAAATTTGAAATCATTTTCATACAAACCCATTAACACTTTTTCGTGGGTAAATGGGGCGTCAAATTTTAAAACGTAATTTTTATTAAATGCTTTAACTGCATTTTGTATTGCAAAATACGCACCAATTCCATACATCAGAGGTGGTTCACCAACTGCTTTTGACTTTAATATTGCCATATCCGTACCCTCTGTCTCCAATGCTTCAATAATAATTTCTTTTGGAACAGAATAGATGTCGGGAATTTTATAAGTTGATAAGGTACTTGAATCCAATTTTCCATTTTCTCTATAACTTATCTCTTCCATTGTCATCCAACCCATTCCTTGAACAAGACCGCCCTCAATTTGTCCATAATCCACAATTTTATTCATTGTTTTTCCAAAATCGTGAATCATTTTAACAGCATCAAAATGATAAATTCCTCTCACACAATCAACCGTAACAATTGTCAGAGCCAGACCAAATACATGGTAGGCAAAAGGATGTCCTTTTTCGATTGATTTGTCAAACCGAATTTTGGGTGTTGCATAATGACCATTTTCAGTGAGGCAAACTCTTTCTAAAAATGCTTGATTGACCAATTGCTCCCAAGCTAAATCGCTTTCTTTATCATTTACATAAACTTTTTCTTCTTTTAAATGAATGGCATTTGCTTCTACTTTAAAGTGCTTGGCAGCCGATTGCTTCAATCTATCCAATAAAGCATTGCAAGCATTTTGCAATGCTTTACCATTCAAATCGGCGGTGGCACTTGCCGCACTGGGCGACGTGTTTGCAACTCTTGTCGTATTGGTAGATTCTAATTTTATCTTGGCAGGGCTTATTGAAAAAATCTGAGCCGCTATTTGCAGCATTTTAGTGTTTACTCCTTGCCCCATTTCCACAGCACCAGTACTTATACCAACACTCCCATCCGAATAAATGTGTACCAAAGCCCTCGCTTGATTCATCGGTGTATTGGTAAAAGATATTCCGAAACAAATAGGCATCAGTGCCATTCCTTTTTTTTCAGCAACATTGTTTTTGTTAAATGTTGAAATTTCGTTTTCCGTTTTTTCAATATCAAACTTTTCATTGGCTTGTTGCCAAATATTGTTGAGCTCTACTTTTTCAGCAATATGTCCATAAGGAAATTCATCCCCTGTTTTTAAAAGATTTTTTTCTTGGATTTTATAAGCAGGAATCTTCAAAGCATCTGCAACTTTGGCAATGGCAGACTCAATTACGAACATTCCTTGTGGTCCACCAAATCCTCTAAAGGCGGTATTGGGTGGTAAGTTTGTTTTACAGCAATAAGCCTTTGCAATAACATTTGGAATAAAATAAGTGTTGGT
>JAHDGP010000454.1 GCA_020627525.1 Bacteroidota bacterium | reverse complement strand
ATCGCAAAAGCATATTCTCCCGCCTTCAAATATTTTGCTATCATCACACCAGATTTATCAATACTTGCACCTCCAGTATTAACTTCAAAATCATCAAAAATCTGCCAATCCTCGCTAGGATCTTTTCTGTGCATCAAATACAAACTATCTTCATTGGAAATATTGGTAAACAGGTCTGCATCAAAAAATTTATTACCAACTCCATCTGTTTTGCCAACATAGCTAAAACGGATTTCAGAATCAATAAAAGCTGTATCAGAACCTGCCATCACATCTATTTTCCAATAATGAGATTCAGATAGAATCAAGTTTTTTTGTGGTGTTTTAATTCTATCAGGAGTAACCAAGTGGTGTTCAACATTCACCCAAAAACTATCTACAATTTCATTCACTTTTAACAATACGTAGGTATCAGCAAAATTATTAAAGTTTTTATTTTTAACCCACTTTTGTTGTTCCAAAGCCGCATCCGATATTTTTTCAAATTTATCCACAAAAACAAATACAGGATCAAATGGAAGCTGAACAGACATTATTGTACCTTCTTCCTCCACAATCATTTTATGTGTCACCAATTCCATTTCATCGTTCATAAAGGAAATTTCAACAGGAATATTTTTAAACAAATTAGGTGCATTATTCAATCTTTGTCTTACATAAACCAAAGCATTCAAATCCTCATCAATTGATACGGAATCTATTGATAAATGTGTGAAGCCAGGGTTAAAAATCCATCCATCAAAATAATCATTCATATCAATACCGCTGCACTCTGTCAAAAAATCTCTTAATTGTTCTGCATCAACATCCGTAAAGGCATTTTCTTTAAGAAAAGCTGTTGTGCATTCAAAAAACAAGGAGTCTCCCATATAGGTTCGCATAGAATGAACTGCATCAGCACCCTTATTATAAGTAGTTGCACTGTAGGTATTATCAAAGGGAATACCTGACAACGGATGATAACCTCTATCTGAAATATGAGCTGTATTAATAACTGAAGCGTGATTGGCTTTAATTTCAGCTCGATACCTTTCTATTCCATAAACGGCTTCAAAAAACAATCGTTCACAATAACTAGCCCAACCTTCATTTATCCACATATCGTCAGCGGTACGGCAAGTAACCAAGTCGCCCCACCAATGATGCGAAAGTTCGTGTGCCATTAATGACTCCCAGCTTAAATTTCCATTTACAGCAAATGCTGGATAGCCAATATTACAAGCATGTTCCATTGCACCGCCGCCGAAATTCACTACAGCAAAACCAACTCTATCCCACAAATACGGACCAAAACTTTCCTCAAAAGCTGTAAAGGCTTCTGGCAAATGAAGGAATGAATTTTTCAATTTATTGGTATCGTTTTTCAAAGCTGCCAATTGAACCAAATGATTTTTTTCCATTCCTTCAATTTCCATTTCAATGGTTTCGTAAGGTGCCACTGCTACCGATGCCAAATAAGTCGGAATTACTTGGTTTAGTTTCCATATCCAAGTTTTGGTACTGTCGGTTAAATCTTCTGTAACTTCTTCCAACAAACCTCCACAAAAAGCCTTATGATCGAAGGCTGTTTTAATTTCAAAATCATAAGTAGATCGTTCTACAAAGTTGTCGAAACAAGGAAACCAAGCCCTTCCATAATTTGGTGGATCGACACCGATTCCCACTCCCATATTGTAAGCAAAATTTGCCCCCATATAAAAACCTCCAAAAGCAGCACTTTGAGGAATGCCATTGTAACTTACTTCTACATCAAATACATCGTCAATATTGAATATTTCTGGGCTGTTGATTTTTAACAACAATGAATCATAGGTATAGTCTTCAGTTGCTGTACCATTTACTTTAACCGCAGTAACATTGTAGGCTTGTAAGTCGAGATAAATTTCGCTTATACCGTCCATTTTTGAAGAAAAATCAATCTTACATGTTCCAGAAAGTGTACCAGACGGTATATCCGACAAATCTATCTGAACCTTATAATTCAAAACGTCCAGCGTATCACTTCGACTATTTCCTGCTAATCTATTGTAGTATTCAGCAGACGACAATTGAAATGCTGTTTCTTTATGATGTTTGCAGTAATGGGTTTTATTTGTTTGCGCAAATGACAGGAGTGAAATTGTCAATGTCAATAAAATAAGGATGTTTTTCATTTTATATATTTAAATTGTGGGCTTCAATCTTGAGCGAAAATAAATTTACGTTAATATTTTAAAACTTTCCTATAGTTTTAAGTAATTAGTACCAACTTTGTCACTGAAATAAAACGAACACATTGGAAGAGATAATTAAATATTTCCCAGATCTTAGTCAATTGCAAAAAGATCAGTTCCAAGCACTGGGAGAAGGTTATAAGGAATGGAATAGCAAAATCAATGTTATTTCGAGAAAAGACATTGATCAGGTTTATGTCAGGCACATTCTGCATTCATTGAGTATTGCAAAGGTTATTCAGTTCAAAGCTGGTACTCAAATCTTGGATATTGGGACTGGTGGCGGTTTACCAGGATTGCCCTTAGCCATTATGTTTCCAGAAAGCGATTTTTTGTTGGTAGATTCTATAGCAAAAAAAAT
>JAHDGP010000453.1 GCA_020627525.1 Bacteroidota bacterium | reverse complement strand
ATTGTCAATATCAGAAGGAACACCTAAGTCAATTATAATTAAGCTCTTATTACCATTTGAAATATGTCTTGGTCTTATGATTGGCTCTGAAGCACCTGTGCAGCAAAAAAGAATATTTGCATCAGACAATTCAGTATCTAAATCAGATAAGTTGAAAGCTTCACAATTTAGTTTCATTGCTAAATTATCAGCGTTTTCTTTTCCTCTGTTAAATACTTTGAAATTTGTAAATCCTTTTTTCAACAATAATTTTCCCGCAATAGAATTGGTCTGTCCAGCACCAATAAAAGCAATTGTATCTTTTTTGTTGTTTACTGTTTTTACTAATTTTTCAACAGCTAAAGAAACAACTGAAACAGCATTTTCTCCAATTTTCGTTTTGGTATATACTTCTTTTGAGTTTACAACTGTACTTTGTAATAGAATGCGCAAATTATCACCTGTCAATTTCTCTTTGTGACAATATTCAAAAGCCTGTTTGACCTGTCCCAAAATTTCGTGTTCACCAACAACCAGTGAATTTACAGAACTGCCCACTTCAAATAGATGTCTTATAACCTGCTGACCTTGTAAAAGTTCAGCGGTATTTGCGTAATAATCTAACTTATCAGAACTTATGGAAGGATTGAATTTGGAAAGTAACTTTTTACATAAATCGGGCGAAACCATTTTGTCAGACCAAAAAACAAACAGCAATCTATTGCAAGTGCTTAAAAAAAACAATTCGCTAAACCCTAACTCTACCTTTAAAGAGTTGAGATGTTTTGTTTGCTCCGTTTTATCCGAACAATTACTAGGTATGATCCCTCCTAACTCATTGATATTAAAATTCTTATGAGTTAAACTTATTGCGCCAAAATTTATCACTATTTATTCCTGCTTTACGTTTACAAAAATACGCTAAATCCTTGGGAGGGATTGTCATGCTCTGTCATGGTTTTGTCATAAGGCATGACAATCATCTGAGAATTGTCATTTTTGGTATTTAAACGAATTAGTTTGTCGTCCAAGCGATTATATCTCAATTATTTTTTTAATTTACCATCCAATCATAAACAATTGATTCAATTCTGTTTATCAAACTATTCACAAGACCTTGTTGTATAAATAGTCTTCACAAAATTGACGATAATAAAGCATTGATGCTTTAACTACTTTTGTACGATTACTTAACTTATTTCTACTTCCTCATTAACGGGTCTGATGACAAAAAAGCCATCTTCTCCTTGTTTTTGATACAACGGCATTAAAATCATACCATCTTGTTCTGCCAAAATAGGTCCACTATTATCTTCCGCCAATACTTGACCTTTTACAATTGGTTGAAAATTTTTAAATCCTGGTTTCATTACAAAATTTACTCCTTCATGAATAGCATGTCTATATGTAAATTCGACCAAACCAGGAATTTCTTTACATAATTCATGCAACAAATTGCGATGTTCACTATAATTAGGAATTTCGCTTACATCCAAACAACCCAGTTTTTCTAAAGTAAGCCATAAAGCAGCTTCCATTCTATCGACCGATTGCGGATTGTCATGTTGTCCTGCTTCAAACCCAAAAGCACACATACCCAATTTGGTAAAATAATTCAAGGTCGTACCAGAAATAATCTTATCAACTCCCAAAATAGCAGGTGCTCCTAAATTTGTCGCCAAAGATTTACTCAATTCAGTATTATTAGCTATCGAAAACGGAACACCACCCTTTGCAGAAGTAGTATGCATATCCAACAATACCATTGGATGATAGTTAGAGGTTTGCAAAATTCTATTAAAAAGTATCAACAGTTCTTTCTGCTGTAATGCTTCACTGGATTTCAAGTTTCTCCTAGTTTCCGCATTTATAAAAGAAATCTTTTCATCCGTCCATTGACGATTTAAATCCGTATCAATAAACCTTCTTTTTTGTTCTATGGCTGGTAAATTTCCAGCAACACCAACAAATTCCCCTTTGAATGGTGGGTTTGTTTTTTCTAAATGTTCAAAAACACGATTAAAAGCCAGAATACCAGCATGTTCATTGCCATGAATACCGCCCATACCAACAAACAATGGTCCATCCTGCTCTTGCGTATATCTTCCTAACAGTCTCTTTACTTTCATAGACCGCAAATATCGTAAATTGAAATTGTGATTTGTGCTTACTTTTATTAAAATTTACGTTAAAGTTTTCAATTTGTTGGAGCTTAAAAGTAATTTCGCAGCCTAATATAAAAATCTAGAATCGTGGATATTAACAAATTTATTGAAAACGCACTTTTTGAAGACCTTAAAAATGAAGGGGATCATAGTACTTTAGCATCTATTCCTGAGGATATTACAGATAAGGCTAGGTTACTGGTAAAAGATGATGGAGTTTTGGCTGGTGTTGAATTGGCTGAAAAAATATTTAAGAAAGTTGATCCGGATTTAGAAATGGAAGTTTTTATAGAAGATGGAACAACTGTAAAGTTTGGCGAAGTCGCTTTTCATGTTTCTGGAAAATCGCAATCTCTTTTATCGGCTGAAAGATTGGTGTTGAATTGTATGCAAAGAATGTCAGGAATTGCAACTAAAACAAAGCTTTTCACAGATTTGGTGAAGGGAACCA
>JAHDGP010000457.1 GCA_020627525.1 Bacteroidota bacterium | reverse complement strand
GTTGCAATATTTATGGGATTGGAAGAAGATTGAAAAACAGAAAGGAAAGAAATAGGCACTTATCCGCAGCTCAGCATCTTTAAAACTCCTATCTTTGCGTAAAAGATACGCAGTTGATATGGAAATCCAGCAAAATATAAAAATAGCTGTTGACGCTATTGTTTTTGGTTATAATGACAACACCTTAAATGTATTGTTGATAAAACAAAAATTTGGTGCTTTAAAAAATCAATGGGCATTAGTTGGTGGTTTTGTACACGATCAAGAAACCTTACACGACGCCGTCAACCGTGAATTAAAAGAAGAATCGGGTATCAAGGTCAATTACTTAGAGCAACTCTACACTTTTGGTGATGATATTGATCGTGATCCTCGATTCAGAGTCGTATCGGTAGCGTATTTTGCATTGGTCAATTCGACTAAATTCACACTAAAAGCAGATACAGATGCTGAAGATGCACAGTGGTTTCCCATCAATAACCTACCGCCTGTGGCATTCGATCATGCACAAATTATAACACTTGCCTATCAGCGTCTACAAAGCAAACTCACTTACAAGCCCATTGGTTTTGATCTTTTACCTAGAGAATTTCTATTCTCTGAACTTGAAAACCTCTACTGTACTATTCTTGAAAAAGACATTGATCGACGAAATTTTAGAAAAAAAGTCCTCAGTTTTGGAATTATTGAAGAGACAGATAAGTTTGGTAATAAGAAAAGTGGACGACCAGCCAAGTTGTATAAATTCAATAGATCAAAATACAATCAATTTATAAAGGATGGTTTTCATTTTCAAATCAAATTGGATAAAAAAAAGAAATGAAGTCATTCTACCCTACCTCAAAAAAACATTTTGCGTAAAAAATACACAAAATATTTGCTTCTTAATTTTACCGACCATATATTTGTGTAATAATTACGCAAATTGATATTATGGTACTACATCTCGATCCACAATTTAAACCCATCAATGGGACAGAAATTATTTTTGAATCCTTCACGTTTTCAGGTGGTGAGCCACATATTAAAATCAATCCTGACTTTGATTTGTCCCAAAAAGTAATGGTGACACATCGTCTTCATTCTTTTAATGATTTGGGGTTATTGTGTATGGCAGTTGATGCGCTACAACGTATGGGTGCTACATTGGGCAATTTGATCATTCCCTATTTTCCAGCAGCACGCCAAGATCGAGTCATGGTAAAAGGCGAACCTCTGTCCGTCAAAGTATATGCAAATATTATCAATGATTTACCTTTTGAACAAGTTGTAGTTTTTGATCCGCATTCGGAAGTGACGCCAGCTTTACTAGATTGTTGTACGGTTTTAAATAATCATACTTTTATAAAACAGGTGATTGAAACCATTGGAAAGGAAGTTTTTTTAATCGCTCCCGACGGTGGCGCATTAAAAAAGATATACAAACTTTCTGCTGATCTAGGCGGTATCGAAGTGATCGAATGCAGCAAAAGTCGAGATGTCAAAACAGGGCAACTCACTGGCTTTAAGGTCTACACTGACGACCTCAAAGGACAAGATTGTCTCTTAGTCGATGATATTTGCGATGGTGGTGGCACGTTTATCGGTTTAGCAAAAGAACTCAAAAATAAAAACGCGGGTGATTTATATCTTGCCGTCAGTCATGGTATTTTTAGTAAAGGAATGAATGAATTGGATCGGTATTTTGAACAAGTGTTTACGACAGATTCGATAAAGACTTTGGAATGTGAGGGATTGACGACGGTGAAGTTGGAAACGATAATTGAATACGAATATTAGAAAAAAGAAACCATATACATCATGAAATACTCAATTAATAATTTGCCCAAATCTGTTAAATTTCTCTTTTTTTGGGGACACCGATCATCCAAAGATGGAAGTATTTCCAAATCTTGTCTTAGTCAATGGTGGTTAAGTGAATTTAAGGTTAATGGAGTCTGTTATAAAACGGCAGAACACTGGATGATGGCGAAAAAAGCAGCATTGTTTGATCCTAGTATGATTGAGCAAATTGTAAATACTTCCTCTGCCGCAGAAGCTAAAAAACTAGGTAGAATGGTAAAAAACTTCGATGATAAAACTTGGCTCGAAAACCGTTATGATATTGTAAGAGAAGGTAATTTCCATAAATTCAGCCAGCATAAAGATTTGAAAGAATTTCTAATTAGTACAAACAATAGAATTCTTGTAGAAGCAAGTCCTGTTGACCGAATTTGGGGTGTAGGCTTACAACAAGATAACCCCAAAATACTAAACCCTAAAAACTGGAAAGGTCTAAATCTATTAGGATTTGCACTAATGGAAGTTAGAGATGAATTGATTACTAATCCATAAAATAACATAAAATGAAAATCAAACTAATACAGGCAGATATTACTGAAATAGAAGTTGATGCAATCGTAAATGCAGCTAATTCATCTTTACTAGGCGGTGGTGGTGTCGATGGTGCAATACACAGAAAAGGAGGAAAGGCAATTTTAGATGCTTGTATTCAAATACGAAATAAACAGGGAAGTTGTAAAACGGGAGAAGCAGTTATCACAACTGCGGGTCAGTTACCTTCAAAATATGTCATCCATACGGTTGGCCCTGTTTGGAATGGTGACAAAAAAGAGAAACAAGAATTACTCAAAAATTCATATTTAAACTCATTACGACTAGCAGAACAACACCATATAACCAGTATTGCTTTCCCAAATATAAGCACAGGAATATATCGTTTCCCTAAAGAAAAAGCAGCTAAAATTGCGATAGAAACTATTCAATCATTTGAAGCTACCACCATTAAAACAATAATTTTTGTTTGCTTCGGTGATGATAATTTTAACATAAAAAAAGACTTATTGCCTTAAACTTAAAAAATCATGAATTTAAAACTAGAAAAATATAATATACAATTACAACAATGGCCTAAAAAAGGATTTCATATTATGGCTCAATACGACCATGAAAAAATTATCGTTTATCAATCCTACAGAAAGGAAATTGGTCTATTTGCAGTCAAAAATCAATTTTTTGGAGGTGCTTTTAGTTATGATAGAATGACTTGGATCAAACCCAATTTTTTATGGATGATGTATAGAAATGGTTGGGGAACAAAAGAAGGACAAAAAGTGGTCTTAGCCATACATTTAAAATTAGACGCTTTCAAAAGGTACTTACGAAATGGCGTGTATTCTTCTTTTGGTCAAGTAGATGGTATCTCTAAAGAAGAATGGCAGACACAGATACGATCATCAAATGTACGTTTGCAATGGGATCCAGATCATAACCCATACGGAGCAAAATTAGAACGAAAAGCAATTCAAATTGGTTTGAGAAATGACTTTATTCAATCCTTTGCAAAAGAAGACATTTTATTAATAGAAGATATTAGTGAATTTGTCCACGACCAATATCAATATGTGAAGTTAAAAGAATTAAACCATCTAGTTACTCCAATGGAACGAGTGTTGAGGTTCAAGGACGAAGCACTCAATTATAAACTAAAATTAACAACCCGTGAATAAATCAACAAAAAGCATCAGCAAATTTTTGAGTCTTGTGTTGCGACACAAACCAGAAACTATCAACTTACAACTTGACCAGCACGGATGGGCAGATGTGGATGAACTGATTCAACAATGCAATAAGCATAATAAGCATCTGGATATGGAGTTGCTACTTGAAGTGGTTGAAACCAACGATAAAAAACGATTCGCTTTAAATGCTAATCAGACTAAAATCAGGGCTAATCAAGGGCATTCCATTTCTATTGACTTGGGTTTAAATGAAGAAAAACCCAAAACAATACTATATCATGGAACTGTTGAAAAGTTCTTAAATAGTATTCAAAAAACTGGATTAGAAAAGAGGAGTCGCCAACATGTACACCTGAGTCAAAACCAGGAAACCGCAATAAAAGTGGGCAGCAGACGTGGCAAACCCATCATTTTGACCGTTGATGCACCTCAAATGCTTGTCGACGGATATACCTTCTATTTATCAAATAATGGTGTTTGGCTGACAGATCATGTTCCAGCAAAGTACATTAAATTTTAGATGATGAAAACATTGGTAATAGGCGACATTCATGGTGGTTTAAAAGCTCTTGAACAGTTATTAATCACAGCTAATCCCGATCAAAAAGATACAATAATTTTTCTTGGAGATTATGTTGACGGTTGGAGTGAATCTGCTCAAGTCATTGATTTTTTAAGAGCATTAGATCAAAAACATTCCTGTATTTTTATTTTAGGAAACCATGATGCTTGGTGTAAAGATTGGCTAAAAACAGGTGATGCTAATCCTATTTGGTTAAAACATGGCGGTCTATTAATTGTAAAAAGCTACGAAAAATATACAAATACTCAAAAAGCAAAACACCTCGCTTTCTTTGATACAATGAAAGATTATTTTATTGATAAAGACAACAATCTTTTTATCCACGCAGGATTTTCCTCTATGCACGGTCCTCAAAAGGAACATTACTCTTCCAATTATTCTTGGGATAGAACACTCTGGGAAATGGCAGTTGCGATGGATAATAATCTATCAAAAAATAGCGTATCCTATCCCAAAAGACTGTTATTGTTCAATGAGATTTTCATTGGCCATACTCCTACCCTCAATTATCAGATTTCCATCCCTATGAATAAAGCTAATATCTGGAACCTTGATACTGGCGCAGCATTCACAGGGAAACTCTCTTGTTTGGATATTAAAACAAAAACCTTTTGGCAAAGTGAACCCCTTCAAAATTTATATCCAAACGAAAAAGGGAGAAATTAAATTTCAAATAAAACAGCAGTATTATGAATCCATTACTCTTAACAGATGGTTACAAAGTTGACCATAGAAGACAATATCCAACGGGAACAAGTCTGGTATATTCTAACTGGACACCTCGCAAAAGTAGAATTGACGGTATTGAAGAAGTCGTATTTTTTGGCTTACAATACTTTATTAAGAAATATATTTTAGAAGATTTTGAAACGCACTTTTTCAAACAACCCAAGGAAAAGGTCGTGGCACAATATCGCCGAAGAATCAATAATTATCTGGGTGAAAACCAAGTTGGTACACAACACATTGAAGACTTACACGATTTGGGTTATATTCCAATGGTGATTAAAGCACTACCCGAAGGATCGAGTGTACCGATTCGTGTACCGATGTTTACGATGTATAATACGTTGCCTGAGTTTTTCTGGTTGACCAACTATTTTGAAACCTTGGTTTCTGCAGTGGTTTGGATGCCGTGTACTTCTGCAACACTTGCTCGACAATATCGAAAAATATTAGATGATTTTGCGGCTCAAACTTCGTCTGTTCCCGAATTTGCAGATTGGCAAGGACACGATTTTTCTATGCGTGGCATGGCTGGAATGGAAGCCAGTATGATTTCTGCTTGCGGTCATTTATTGAGTTTTACGGGTACAGATACGATTCCTGCCATTGACCTTTTAGAACAATATTATAATGCAAATTCTGATAATGAATTGATCGGTGGTTCGGTCGCTGCTACGGAACATAGCGTGATGTGCATGGGTACAATGGATGATGAAATTGGAACATTCAAACGTTTGATCTGTCAAACATATCCCAAGGGAATCGTCTCCATTGTTTCAGATACTTGGGATTTATGGAAAGTATTGACCGAGTATTTACCAACCTTAAAACAAGAAGTACTGAACCGAGACGGAAAAGTTGTGGTCCGACCTGATAGTGGTGAACCTGTTGATATTATTTGTGGTGATCTGAATGGAAAAACTGAAGCAGCTCGAAAAGGCGTGATTCAATTATTGTGGGAAACATTTGGTGGAACAATCAACGAAAAAGGGTTCAAAGAACTAGACCCGCACATCGGGGCAATTTATGGTGATAGTATCACTTTGGAACGAGCTGAATTAATCGGTGAACGCTTGAAAGCAAAAGGATTTGCTTCTACCAATGTGGTTTTAGGCATCGGTTCTTATACCTATCAATACAACACCAGAGATACCTTTGGATTTGCTATGAAAGCCACTTACGGCGAGGTCAACGGCGAAGGACGAGCCATTTTTAAAGACCCCATCACCGATGATGGCACTAAAAAATCTGCCAAAGGATTATTAAAAATCGAACAAAAAAATGGTACTTTTCAATTAACGGATGAAGTTTCTTGGCAGGAAGAACAACAAGGTGCTTTAACCGAAGTTTTCCGAGACGGGCAGTTATTAGTCGAGCAATCGTTAGCTGAAATTCGAGCAAAATTACGCTTATCTATATCTTAGTAGAACTGTCTATTTCAATACAAAATAGGATTAATGGTTAAGTATTTTTATTTTTGGATAAAAGAAACCACCTAACATGACAAACCACTACATCAAGGTAATAGTAACTTTTCTAGGAATGTTATACTTTATCAACATAAAAGCGCAAACAC
>JAHDGP010000456.1:6179-8187 GCA_020627525.1 Bacteroidota bacterium | reverse complement strand
TTTATTAAAAGACTATTCAAATTTTTCTGGAGATGTGATCCAACAAGAATCACAAGTTTCAATACTACATAAAATGCAGAAAGAAAGATTCAACAGTTTTGTCCATACTGGACTTTTCTATGTAAGAGACTCCAATAATACTGAAATAGGAGGGATTGAACACTATGATCTCATTTTAATTGAATTATAAGATTCAAAAATCCTTCTGATTTGAGGAGGATAAGGCGGTTTTTACAATTGTAAAAACCAAGACATAACACAACGAAGTAAATTCAATTGAATTTAGAAGGCTAAAGGACTGCCAGTGCTTAAAGATGCAGCCATCTTCAATGGTCGATTATCGACTGGTTGTTTCTTGGCAGCAAGAAACCTATATCTATGAGGTAGATTAACTCATTTATCCTCTTTTTAAAATAAATAAAAATACTTTGTAATAACACAAAAAACACATATATTTGACATGCAGTTGATGAGGATAGTACAAAGCGGCAACGTGAGGACGACCGTGAGGAGTGCCAAAATGCAACGCCAAGAAGCATAAAGCTTATAAAAACAGCGGATTTTAAAAAACTCGCTGTTTTTTTGTGCGAAAAACCCTAGTTTAAATTTTTACAGCTAATGCATTTTGTAGTAAAAAGCTAAAAAAACCTAAATTTTGTGACGACGAATTTTTTTAAAAATGTCCTTATGTTTATCTATATGATCCTCAAAAAAATTCTAGACCTTATTTTATCAACATATTAACATATCATTCATAATTACTTATTTCTTTATTATTAAAACATAATAAGAATAACTTAATTAAGGAAGTTACTTATTCCTTTGTTTACAAGGGCTGAGAAAGTACATCGTACACAAGTTACGGACGAATGTACACAAGTTACGGATAAAAGTACACAAGTTACGGATGTATTTTGTATCTTTGGTACACAAGTTACGGATAAGCTTTATAACTATCAACATAGATGTCAACAAAAACAAGCACTAGAACGAAGGCTAAAATCAACTCAAAATCGACTAAAGACGTTGAAGTGGTAAAACACCCATATCAATTGACTGCAAACTTTGTAAAGTGGAAATTTACACCAGGAGAGAATAGGATTTTAATTCGAGTTCTCCAGAGAATTAAAGTAAATCAAGAAAATCAGATATCACCACAGATAAACCTACAAGAACAAATCGCATTGAAGTTTCATTATCGGGATCTAATGTTGGAAGGTGTCAACGACACAAATAAATTAAGAAGGGACATTCAAAACTTGCGTGAAAAATCGTTGTACATACCTTACACGAAAAAGGACGGAAAGGGGATTGAGCAAGAAAAGGTCAGACTTACTGGTGTCATTACCGAGGCAGATTATGACTTAGGTTCTTCTGAAGTCGTTTTTTACTTAAACGTCAAGTGGTATAATTTTCTGTTGGATGTTAGATCTCATACCAAATATCTAGCTCCAGTGGCCTATAAGCTAAATACCAGCTATTCCATTAAAATGTACTATTTCGTATGTCATTGGTTTAACAATGGAGGTCACAAGCTCTCATTAGAGAAATTGCGCAAGGAATTTGACATACCGGAAGACAAATATCTGACCAAAACAGCATCGAGATTCAAAGAACGTATTTTAAAGCCCGCCAAGGAACTTTTGGACAAAGTAGCAGATAGGAGTTTCAATTTCACTGAAATAAAACAAGGGCGATCAATAACAGGCTTCTCATTTAAGTTTTATGAAACAAAAAATGCAAAGGCTTCTTTGATCGATTGGCATCAAGTCAATACATTTCTGGATTCCATCAACGAAGATTTTAAGATAGACAATACCCAGCGCGCTCGAATTGTAGGACTGATAAAGAAGTATTCCTTTCCAATTGTCAAGCATTTTTTCAGAATGCAAAAACATGTTGTATTCGACTACGTGGGTAAAAATATGACTGTTGTGGATGCAATAGCAAAAGGATTAAAAGAATATAACATTGATCCTATCAAACAGGATTAAATTACAAAATAGTA
>JAHDGP010000456.1:5927-6079 GCA_020627525.1 Bacteroidota bacterium | reverse complement strand
GATTAAAAGAATATAACATTGATCCTATCAAACAGGATTAAATTACAAAATAGTACACAACTCACGGACAATCACAAATACCTTGTTTTCAAAGGGTTTACACTAAAGGTACACAACTTGCGGACGATCACAAATGTCTTGTTCTCAAAGGG
>JAHDGP010000456.1:0-5827 GCA_020627525.1 Bacteroidota bacterium | reverse complement strand
TTTACGCTGAAAGTACACAACTTGCGGACGATCACAAATGTCTTGTTCTCAAAGGGTTTACGCTGAAAGTACACAACTTGCGGACGATCACAAATGTCTTGTTCTCAAAGGATTTTCATTGAAAGTACACAACTTGCGGACGATCACAAATGTCTTGTTCTCAAAGGGTTTTCATTGAAAGTACACAACTTGCGGACGATAAAAAATATGCTATTATTATTGAGAAATCAAGGAAGATTAATGCATATTTTTTGTACATTTGAAATGTAGAAAGGATGTAGGAACCCTTTCTGTGAACATATGTGCATATTAAGCATAATTAAAAGAAAAGCTGTATAACACTTAAGTTGTCCAGCTTTATTTTGTTTAGCTCTCTCTTAGGAACTCAAAAAGTAAACAGAACATTAAATTTAGAACGGATTCAAGCCTCTCCTTGCATTATCTATCCGAACTAATCAACTAACTTCTTTTTTTAAATAAAACTTCTTAAATGGCCTATTAAGGCTTTTTAAATGATATGCAACTTGTTCCCATTGTTCCTGCTTTTTGTTTCTTTTGGCAAAAGAAATGATGCTTAAGTGCAACGTTCCTTTCTCTTTTTCCCTTCTCCTTTTCCCTTCTCCTTTTATTAAATAGTTTAAAATAGTTTTATATATAGTTTTACAAGTCTAAATTTCCACTATACAAGCATCTGTATATGTGATTATTAAGCTTGTTAACTACAAAATTTCATAGGAGTGGAAAAACGCACCTATTAGGAGTGGAAAAACGCTCGGTTAGGAGTGGAAAAACGCAAACTATGGGAGTGGAAAAACGCAATTGGGAGTGGAAAAACGCAAAATACCATAAATCACAAAGCTCAAATCATCCAAATAGAGGCAAATTATAGGTACAACAAATTCAAAATTTATATATCTAACTCATAATTAATGCTTTACAAAAATAAGTATGGGAGTGGAAAAACGCAAAAAATGTTTTTTTAAAATTGGTTTTTTGTCCAAAAAGGGAATAAAAAGGTGATTTTTGGATCTTCTTGGGAGTGGAAAAACGCAAAAACCACAGGAGTGGAAAAACGCAAATAGGAGTGGAAAAACGCACATTTTAGGAGTGGAAAAACGCTATTTTATCATTGGAAATCCTTTTGGGGCAATTTCCCCCATCTTGCTATTCGAATAAACATCTTCAATACAGCTTTGAAATTTGTTGATGAATTTGGAGGCCTTGAAAGAAACCGTAGTTCTACTATCCTCTTTGCATTTGGCCTTAAAGCAATTATAAGCACTGTTGAACAAATTCAGAACACCATCATCGGTTTTCATTGCTGTCTTGATCCTTTCTGCTTGTACTTTTGTCAATTGATGTCTCTTTGTCCAATATTCAAGACGTTGTTTGCTTTTGATGCTTCTGGCTGTTTTGGATTTAAGTATCATTTCCGAATTGACCGTCAAATATGGTATGATGTGAATAAGATCTCCTTCAACCTTGTAATTGAAGGATAAAGGTGCCTCGGCATCAAATATCTTTCTCATTGGCATTAAAACAAATTTCACGAAATCATAAGTTTTTTTGTACTCATATTGATAGGTTCTTTGAATCTTGTCAAAGCTGATTCTGGTACCATTCTTTGGTATTTCCTCAAGCCACAAGTAAAAAAGAAATTGCTTTGTGTTGCTTACTGAATAAGAAATGCTATGGATGATTTGATTGTATGATTCCAAACTAATCAAGCGTTCTAGCCAGTATGTGGGTACAAGGAAGGTTATATTTCCTTTGGAAATTTGAGGCTCTTTTATCAATCCTCCCAAAGATTTTATTATTTCTCCTTTTGCATTCTTTGACTTGTGCCATTCTTTTTTATAGCTCTCCAGCTTTCCCAGGGCATATTCAATTTTTTTGTAGTTTCTATGTTTTTCAACATCTTTCACTGGAAAGGTAAATCTTGCACAGATATTGTCTTCTACCCTGAATTCATTTTCAAAATCGAGCATCAGCTGTCTTTGCCTTTCGTTTTCTCTTCTAAATTGATGATTGGAAATAAGGTTAAGGACTTTGAAGATTATTCTTAGTCCGGTTATTGGCATTTCAAGTATTTCTGAAGAGTCAGAAGGAGATAAGTATTCGCGTCTGAAGTTTATTGGCAAGTTTACCACATCTCCATCTTTCTTGTTTACGAAATGTCTCTTGTCTTTGTTTATTGATTCCATGGGGAATTGGTGTTATTCATCTTGATTAGTTGATCAATCAAAAGATCAATTTTACTTTAAGGTTTTCATCGAGTCCTATCGAGGCCTGGAAGGACTTTCCAGATTTGGATTTAAATCCATTCATCTTCTTTGTTTTACCTTCAAGGATGAGCATTACGATATCTTTCTCAGGAATGTTTTTATTGAACATTTTTTTCCAGACTACGAAATCACAAGTTTTTTCCTTGTATCCAGGGCAACTATAGGATTTGTCGTATTTGACTAATTTTCTCACTTTGCACTTTGGGCAACTGACATCTGTTTTGTTATCTGGAAACCGATGTTCCAAACGGTTTGTCTCAAAATTATAGAACACATTCGCGGCAAAAGATTTGGCTTTATGCTTCAAGCCTTTCATTTCAATGGTTTCTCCAGAAAATAGGCGCTTCAGCATTTGGTTGTCAAAAGGGGCTTTGAAATAGGTCCTCCAAACTTTCAATTCACAGCCAGACGTATTGCACAAAAGAAAGCTACCTTGATTCTCAAGAGCTTTTTCCTTGCATTTCGGACAGTCTATCAATTCACCTTTGAAATGATCTTTTAGAGTATATATTTGAGGGAGTACCCTTTCAGTCAATTGCTCGATTATCGCTTCATTGAATCTACTATGAGTCAAGGTTCCTTCAGCAATCTTATTCAAGGCAGCTTCCCATTTTCCAGTAAGTTTGACAGAAGCTATGTCAAAATCCTTGATGTGACCAAACAAACTCAATCCGAGCTCAGTAGGCAAAAGTTTGTTTTTAGTCCTAACTATGTAATTTACTGCTAGCAAGCGTTCTATTATACCAGCTCTGGTAGCTGGTCTTCCTATACCCTGAGATCTAATGTCTTTTGGAATCTCTTCTTCTTCAAAATCACGTCCTGCGCCTTCCATCAATTTCAAGAGGGAACTTTCAGTAAGGAGAGGTTTTGGCGTTGTTTTCTTGTCCAAAACCAATTTGGATGCAAAGGGATATTTTTTTTCAAGGATCAGATTGGGCAAAAGCACATCTGAGGTCTGCTCTTCGACAAAAGTCTTCCATCCCATGGATTCAATGACATATCCGTTTATTGCCAAGGTTTCCAACGGTTCTTCACCAGAATAGCCATCGGCTTGAAAGACAAAGGTTGTTTTGGTTTTGACGTGGACAAAGCTAAAGCAAGCTAGAAATTGATTTACCACAAGGTCATATAGAAGCTGCTCGTCGGGAGTAAGCCCCTCAGGGAATTCTTCAGTAGGAATTATGGCGTGATGATCGGAAACCTTAGAATCGTCAATAGCTTTTTTTGGTAAATCGTCAGTATTGAAAAATTCGGCTTTATCTTGATATTTGTTCGACTTGAAATGATTTAAAAGTAGTATGACGGTACTAGTCATATCTTCAGATATGTATTTGGAATCGGTACGAGGATAGCTTATGGCCTTATGCCTTTCATATAGGCTTTGTGCCAAATTCAATGTCTTTTGGGACGAGAACTTAAATAGTGTATTGGCTTTGATTTGAAGCTGTGTCAAATCAAAGAGCAAAGGCTGCTTTTCGATCTGTTCTTTAACCTGCTTGTCCCTACAAATCAACCCATCTCCTATTTGATCGATGAGTTTTTCGGCATCTACTTTGGATTTGAAATGCGTAGGGTATAGGATTTTAAATGATTTGGAGGAGGAAGAGAGTTCCAACTCCGCTTGAAAATATGGTTGAGAAACAAATTCACTACGCTCAAGGTAACGTTTGCATACCATTGCAAATGTAGGTGTTTGAACACGTCCCAAACTTACCAATTGATTTGATTTGATTGTTCGGGTCAATGCAATGGTTCCATTTATTCCTATGAGCCAATCAGCTTGACTCCTAGATTTTCCAGAGTAGTATATGTTATCATATTCAGAAGAATCCTTGAGGTTTTTGAAGCCTTCAGAAATGGCTTGTTTGGTAAGGGATGAAATCCAAAGTCTTTTGAAATCACTGCACGGTGTCTTTATCAGCTCAAGTACATATCTAAAGATGAGTTCTCCTTCGCGACCAGCATCGCAAGCATTGACAATAGTATCTGCATTGGTCGACAAGTTGTTTATGACCTTGAATTGCTTACGTGCTCCAGGATCAGATTTGACCGTCAATTCAAAAGGGCTTGGAATAATCGGGATGCTCTTTAAATCCCAAGGGTTGTCCGTATAGGAAGATGCTTTTTTCAATTCAACCAAATGACCATAACACCAGGTAATGACATAGTGATCGTTTGTGAAATATCCATCTTTTTTGATGTTGCACCCTAGAGTGTTCGCAATTGTTTTTGCCACTGAAGGCTTTTCGGCTATAACTACTATCATAAACTAGGCTTTATGTTTGAAAAACAATTTGAATTCTTCATTGTCAATTACATTTTTCGCATTCTCTTGGAAAACAGCACCTTTTCCATCATCAAATGTTATCCTTGTTATGAAACAGTCTCTTGAATCAACATTGGTAATGTCTATATCTACTATTTCAAATTTCCCAATGTTTCCACCTACTAATATTCTATAGTGTTGACCTTTGTGTATTTCGTGTGTTGCCATAATTTGTTATCTTCGTTTTTTAGTTCTCTAAAAATTGGAAAAAAGCACTCTAGTTATAAATATGTTATACAATGAGTGCTTTTTATCTATTACCAATACTTCTACAGGTTTAATATTTTTTTAGTTTGATTGTATATGTTCAGGACATCATTATGACCTAGTCTTATTTTTAATTTTCTCTTATTCGTTTCTAAATGGATTTCACAATGTAAATGATCTGCCCATTGATTAACAGAAACCCTATCTGTAGATAATTCCAATGTTTCCCTAATAGATATTGAAGGCCTTGATTGAAGCTTGTTCTCTACTCTTGGTGTTGTATTCTCAATTATTGCCACAGATTCTGTTATTAAAGTTCATTTTTAATTTTCCATTCCCTATATGAGATTTTTTCATAGTCTGTCAGGTTTTGTAATTCTTTAAAATATCTATGTCTTAATCCATTTTCACTTGATTCTGATAATTCTGCTCTTTTTGTTTTCATAATTATTATTGTTTCCGTTAATAAAGTTTGTTTGTCCAATGAATTAATTTACCCTCAAAACCTTTATCAAACCAATGACAAAAATCAATTGCATTATCAAAGCCATCATTCATAGACAATTCTTCAAATTGAAACTTATTTAAAGCTTTTCCATTTATAAAAACAGCAGGTTCACAACCTACATTGTTGCAAATGTTCTCATCATAAGTAATCTTTATGAATTGTATGGCCTTAACAGTTATTACTGGAGCGAATTGTAAGCGGTTTTTAGTTCTATTATTAATTACAAAATGGATTTTGCTGCCTATTTTCCATCTATTCTTTAAATCTTCTCTAATAGTATGGAGCTTAGGCTTGCATTCCAAAATGTTCTTACCTGAAGAATATGGGGAATTCAAATAATTACCTAACTCCAAGGTTACTTCATGCTCTTTTATACCTGCCCATATTTTTTCTGGAAAATATGTTGGTGTTCCATTTATTTGTTGTGAAAATGCTAGTGTCATATTCTACAGATTTAATGATAAAGGTTGATATTCTTTTCCTTGATGCATAAACTCGTAT